>JAUXDO010000090.1 GCA_030618315.1 Candidatus Peregrinibacteria bacterium
ATAATATCCTTTTCCGCAGTAGTCGGCTCACTTATCGGATACTTTTTAGGTAAATATTTAGGTCACCCTGTAATTCAATGGTTATTTGGAAAGAAAGCACTTGATAAAGGTGAAAGATTTATTAAGAAATGGGGTGTATGGGGCGTAATCATCGCAGGCCTAACGCCAATCCCCTTTAAGATTGTGACATGGTCAGCAGGTATATTTGAAATGCCGTTAAAGAAATTCATCCCCGCAATTATAATCGGAAGAATCCCCCGCTATATAATCAGCGCTTACGCAGGTAAATTTCTTTTTGAAACAAAATTCTATGCGACAACAGAAATGAGTGCTCTGATTCTTGGGACCTTGCAGGGAATAAGCGAATTCTTGCCGATTTCCAGCTCGGGACATCTTGTTTTAATGGAACACTTCCTAAATTTACCTAAGGAGATGATGGAACAACTTCCTATGTTCGATATAATCCTCCACGGTGGCTCGCTTCTAGCCATCTTGATCTACTTTTGGAAAGACTGGATTAATGTACTCAAAGAATTATGGAAAATGCTTACCAAATGGACTTTTGACAGAACCAGCCTATCTGCAAAACTGATTCTGGGAACTATCCCAGCAATCCTAGCAGGACTCGCTTTTGGCAGTTATATAACAGGACAATTAAGAAATCTAAAATCTATCGCAGTCCTATTCATAATACTCGCAGTCCTATATTTTTACGCCGCATGGAAAGGAAAAAGAAATGACAAAGAAACTGTAAGCCTGAAAAAATCAGTATTGATTGGATGTGCCCAGGCAATGGCACTAATCCCTGGTGTTTCCCGCGCAGGTTCCACAATAGCAACCGGTGTAATACTCGGACTTAAAAGAGAAGCCGCCGCCAAATTCTCATTTATGCTGGGCGGTGTCGCAATCCTCGCCGCAAACGTTTACGCCATGATTTCCGTCGGCAATGGTGCGGAACTACCAGACCTAAAATTCACAATGTTCGGCTTCGTAGCCTCATTCATCTTCAGCCTTCTTTCTATAGCTTTCCTACTCAAATTCCTCCAAAAATACACAATGCGTTCGTTTGGTGTGTATTTACTGATAGTGGGTATTTTGATATTGAGTTTTATGTAAGCTCCACTCTAAACCGATATTTGATTTGACTTTTTCTTGACTTTATTGCATATATACTGCTATAATTATATCAGCACTTGTGAGGGCTTTGGCTCTCTCGCGGTCAATTACTAAACCGCAGACAGGTGCTTTTTAGTTAATCATTCTCAAGATCGCCGGTATAAAAAACTTTATGCTCATTACCATCGCCATCTATTTCAATCTGCCAATGAGGATAGAGACTGTAAAAAAATTTATCGCCACCATCGATTTCTTTAACAACTACCTTTAATCGTGTTTTTTTAAAAATAGCTATAAAAACATAATAACGCACTATTTTTAATCTCTTTTCCCAGCGCGAATTGATTTTTTGTTTTACAAATATTTCACGCTCATCAAATTCCTGCAATGTATTAGATTTAGCAATTATTTTCCTTGCCAATGGAATAAGTCTTAATCTTGTATATTGCTCCTTTTGTGACCTAGCTCTATTCCAGCTCTTAAATAATAAATGATTTAGTCCTTTTGTATTAAAATGTATATTATCATCATTAAAGTACGGACATTTAATATCTCCGATTTTTTTATAATTATCCTCAGCCTTTTCTTTAAAAATTCTATATTCCTCTTTGCTCAATTCCATACCTAAATTATAGTGAATATTTGTTCACCAGTCAATTAGAAAAACTTCAAAAACACACAATGCGCACATTCGGTGTGTATCTACTGATAGTTGGAATATTGATTTTGAGTTTTACGTAGGAGCCTTCTAACGTCTTCCTTTTTTGACAGGAAAAACACCGGCATGCTTTTGCGCTCTTTTGTATTGAGCGGATCGAGGGTGCGGGTAGCGGTAACTAAAATCCTGACATAGTCCCTTTTTAATCATATGAAGTCCATAGTCTGTGCCGTCAGGCATATCTACATAAGCAAGTGGCCTATTGTATCCACCGGTTTTAAAATGTCCCCCAGGTCCCGTAGGAACAAGGGTAACTTTTTGATTTTTTAGCTTTTTGATGGCATATTTTTTAGTCTTCTTTCCAAGCGGAATCCAATCATCACAGTCTGCATCCGGTTTTCTGTCACAGGCTTGCTGACTTGATTCAGGACATTCTAACCCTTGCAGACGAATAGGAATTTGCTCATTGCGACTACAACTATTTCCATCAGGACATACTTTGAATGTGTCACCATCAATAACCCATTGCACCTTTCTTCGTTGCTCACCAACGGCACGCCATTTTTCTGCAGCCAGAGTTCCGCCGGATACAGCAAGAATCGTTAATAAAGCGACTATTTGAGCACGTGAAATCTTGGGGCTGTTTTGTGTTTCTTGGGATTGATTGAATTTCATAGTATGTTATTTTACTTGAAAGAACGTATTTGTCAAGAACATTCCGAAATCGTACAACGTACAACATAAATCGTTATCTACAACAAAACCCCAAAATAAACCTTTTTAAAATAAATGCAATAACTCCTGCTACACATCCCAACAAAATAACTGTTCCAATTGCTGATACTGCCGTTGTTTTATTCAACAAATACAACGTAGTGTCGATAGATAAACGACCCGATATCATAGCCTTATATAATACTGGGATATTAAATATTCGAATAGTTAATTCGCTAAATATTATATAAAACACAGTAAGGGATGGTATTAGAATTAAGTTTTTTTTATTAGATTTAAATAAAAGCAAAGATATAAAAACAAATATTAATGCAGAAAAATACATATATTTAGCTCCTACTCCGATAAAAGGCTGTTTAAGACACGCCATATTATCACGACCCATAGATATGCAAGGTTCTGTACTCTCTGCAAGTCTAATAAAATATTCCTGTATCCAAATATTGCCAATAAAGATAAGTGCAAATATTCCAAGAATAGAAACTATTATTAAAGTTAATTTTAAATATTTGTGCATAGAAATTTTCATATTTTAACTAACCAATTTACAACTAACCCTATCTCCCACAAAACCCCAAAATAAACCTCTCAATTGCCAAAGCCAGTTCATCCTGATCATCAACAGTAGTACGGATTTTGGAAGTTTTAAGAGCGGTATCAATATCAAGTAACTCCGAATAAGATTTCTTAAGCTCACCTAAATTAAACCGTCTGACTTGCTCCAAGGTAATTTTAGCAACAAAAGGCTTAAGCTTTGTACTGGAAGCAAATGATGCTGAGTTTCCGTTTGGATTATTTGCCATATATCCACTTCCCTGCAATAGCAAACGGAACTGGCGGACGATCATATAAAATACGGGACGTAGGTTCTCCCCTGCCGCCATTGTCTGATGAAGTTTATGTATTGCCCTCTTGCTATCTTTCGCGCCCAGAGCGTCCGTAAAATGGAAAATATTAGCTTCTAATGTCGGTACCACCAATTGATCTATCAAAGTTTTATTTATTGGCTCACCTGGACTATGACTAGTTAGCTTATTTACCTCCGAAGAAAGTCGCCACAAGCTAAAACCTGTTAGAGTTGATAAGTATTCAGCTGTATTATAATCGATTGTACAATTCTTCTTTTTAACTTCATTCTGAATCCATGAGATAAGCATTTTTCCCTGCAAAGGATTAAACTCTTTTACCTCAGCTTCTTTTACAAGATTTTTGTAAAATGAGAATCGCTTATCAGGATTAGGCTGAACAAAAACAACAATACTACTTTCAGGAATATTCTTTAAATTCTCACCAAATTTCCTAAGCTCATTATTTCTATTTTCCTCCATCTTTTTGGCACGATCACTCATCTCCTTTTCATTCTTCTTACTTTTTTTTGCGGAATCAGGCAGTCCATAAATAAAAATCAGACGCTTTTCACTCAGAAATGGCATAGCAATAGCGGCCGCCATCAATTCATTAAGCGGAGCATCTGCCCCATCAAGTATTTCCAGATTCATATCTCCATGCTTTTTCACATATGCGGATTTCCAATCATTAATTTGATTGTTGAGTAGATATGTTTCTTCGCCAGTGAATAAAAACAAGTTTTTCATGTTGATTTCCATAGGTGCTCCATGGGTGCTCCGATCGGTGCTAGTAACACCAACTTGAACCCCTATTGGAGCCCCAACTGGAATTTAATTGGCAGAAAACGTTTCTGCGATTTCATAAAACTTCTCCACATTATAATTATCAGTTCCAAAAGCATTGAAATACTGAAGTACTGCTACTTTGCCATCTAATCGATAAGTATAAATAGTGATGTTCTCATTCTCACCGGTAGTTCTGCCGTTTACAACAGTACCACGAGGTGCGCGATAGTGACGTTTAAGTGCAGGTATGCCATTGATTGTTAGTTCCTGAGAAGATACGAAAGGATGAGCAAACCAGACGCTTGTGTTTAAATCAGAACCGCTGACTGTATAAAGTGAAATATAAGAATCAACTGCCATATAATTCGGCACATTGATATTGTCGATAAAATCTTTTTCATCAGTTAATAAATCCCATCCCCATTTTTCAGCCTGATACCAATTTGGATGACTTACTGTATACCCATCACCATAATATGTAGCCCAGCCTTCAGGCGTACTGGTATTTACACTTGAGGATTCAAAAATAAGCGTTGCTGCTGATTCATCTTTTATCTGTTCTTTTATTCTCCAGATTAATTCAGCCATTTCAGCACGGGTAATAGGTTTGTCTAACTGACCGATTGTAGAAGGGATGTAATT
>JAUXDO010000114.1 GCA_030618315.1 Candidatus Peregrinibacteria bacterium
GCTTGATGAAATTTTAGGAAACTTCAGTTCAAAAAATGGTTTATGAGTTCATTTTAATGCAGGGAGCTGTTGTCTGTAGTAAATATACTTTAGTACTGATTATGGCAGTAATGCAGGAAAGATAGCACTTACTACCCGTTAAATAAAATCCTTAAAGTAAGCTTTTAATGGCTTCTACGGGTAAGTCGCTTAAACAATGCTCTCAATTTATTGAAATTAATATCCGTGTCTTTGTAAATATTCAATGATTAGAAGCTAATTCAATGAAAATCGTTTTATCGAATAATGATTATAAAGATGTTATTAATTCGATAGGCTACACAAAAAAACTGCTAATTATAATGAGGCCTTGTTAAGCAATGAATATAAATCTAATGCCTAATAACCATATTATGGCACGTGTAGCTGTAGTTGTACCTTCTTATAAAGTGCTACCACATATTGCAGATGTAATAAAAAAAATCCCCACCATGGTCTGGCGCATTTATGTTGTGGATGATGCTTGTCCTGATGGTTCTGGAAAATTTGTGGAAGAAAATTTATTAGATGATCGACTTCGTGTTATCTATCACAAGCAAAATCAGGGGGTAGGAGGGGCGGTTATGACTGGTTATCAGGCAGCAATTGAAGATGGCGTTGACATTGTTGTAAAAATTGATGGTGATGGCCAAATGGACCCCAGTCTAATTCCCCATTTTGTCGAGCCCATACTTTCTGGCGATGCTGATTACACCAAGGGTAATCGCTTCTATAATTTAGAAGAAATACGCACAATGCCGACTATAAGATTATTTGGAAATGCTGTTTTATCCTTAATGACTAAGCTTTCATCTGGGTATTGGAACTTGTTTGATCCTACAAATGGATACACTGCTATCCATACTGATGTGGCGAAGAACATCCCTTTTGATAAAATAAGTCGCCGATATTTTTTTGAAACAGACATATTATTTAGACTCAATACGTATCATGCAGTCGTTATAGATGTGCCTATGAATGCAAAATATGGAGAAGAAGTTAGTAGTCTTAAAATCCACAAAATTATGGGCGAGTTTTTGTTTAAAAATATCCGGAATTTTAGTAAAAGGGTCTTTTATAATTACTATCTCAGAGATATGTCTATTGCATCGATTGAATTGCCTTTAGGTTTAGTTTTAATTTGCTTTGGATTGATTTTTGGTGGTCATCACTGGTTAACCTCTTGGCAGGCAGGAGTGACAACGGCTGCTGGTACAGTAATGCTATCGGCTTTACCTTTACTCAGTGGTCTGCAATTAATTTTGGCGTTTCTAGCCTATGATATTGCTTCAGTCCCGCGGCGTCCTGTACATCGAAGACCAATCAAATCAGTGGAGTAAACTTCATGTCTTTTTTATTTCTTTTAATATTTTAATGGTAATAGCTCTCGCTACTTCTCTTTATGTTCTCCTTCGCTGAGAAAAAACAGGACATATTCTAGATCTCAAGGTTGATCTTCGTGTGAGCTGATTGCATCAAAGTATTGATAACTGCCAGTCAATCTGACTGGAGTGCTATGTCCCTTGAAACAGGAAACGGATTACTATGCTTTTTTGTTGTATTGTCGATTGAATTAATCTATAGCGTGCTACTTTGTTTCCAAGAAAGCTAAATGCAATGGTTAAGTTACTGTATAAAATATTGGTAATTCGTCGGTTTTTTTTAAATCTTTAAGATTTACGGTGGCTTTCATTCCTTCATCATAAACAGATTCACTGATTTTATCATGTTAGACTCAATTCTATATTGGAGATGGCTAGGAGTGGACTTTTTTTTATGCTGATGTTCTAATATGGTCTACAATTTATATGAGTGGTACCTGCATATTCAGATGCTGAGAAGTAATTTAATGTATCTTGCCAATTCGATTATCAATGGGTTATCTTGTGCCGCAATATTGGTTATAAAGTTGTGTTGAATTTCCTATCTATTCAATTTATCGGTTCTTTTTCTACCTGAGGATAGAATAACCTTTGACGTGCTGTAATTACGTACCAAATAAAAATGGAGATTATATTTTGAGTGTTCATGTTTTCGAGAAAATGTTGAAAAATAAATTTGAGATTCTTCTTGAAAGAGATGAAGAGCAGGAAGGTGTGGGATTATGAAACTATCGATCATAGTTCCTGTTTATAACGAAGCAGCCACCATCGAAACCCTTCTCAAGAAAGTTGAAGATGCTCAACTACCAGCAGGTGTGGAAAGAGAAATTGTTCTAGTAGATGATTATTCAACTGATACATCAAGAGAGATAATACAATCAATTAATAAAGATAATTACAAAAAAGCCTTTCACGAGAAAAACAAGGGAAAAGGTGCCGCACTTAAGACCGGTTTTTCAATCGCTACTGGGGATATAGTTATTGTTCAGGACGCAGACCTGGAATACGACCCGGAGGAGTATTCAAAAGTCATACAGCCAATAATCGATGGAAAGGCTGATGTCGTTTATGGTTCGAGATTCCTTAACGCCGACACACACAAGGTTGTTCACTTCTGGCACCGATGGGGAAACCAGGTTTTGACTTTCTTGTCTAATATATTCACTGATCTTTATCTAACGGATATGGAAACCTGTTACAAGGCATTTAAAAAAAGCATTTTGGATAAAATTGAAATAGAAGAGACTAGATTTGGGTTCGAACCCGAGATAACGGCCAAGTTGGCTGCTATGGTCAAAAATGATGATCTCATTGTATATGAAACGCACATTACCTATAAAAGCCGTTCGTTTCAAGAAGGAAAAAAAATTGGTCTAAAGGATGCGTTCAGAGCTTTATGGTGCATCTTAAAATACAATGAAACCCTATTAGCCAAAACTGTCAAATATGTTTTAATGGGAATAATTGTGGCTCTCTCGCAATTCGCAACCATGATTCTCCTGATAGAGGGATTTGAATTTGAGTCAGTAGTGAAACAGAATATTGCGTACGCCGTAAGCATAGAGGTCTCCATACTCATCGGTTTTCTGCTTCACTCAACATTTACCTGGAGATACCATTTTAGTTCGATCATGCGCTGGGTCATAAAATTTCTCCATTTTAACTTGATAACGAGTGGCTCATTTCTCGTGCGACAGATATTGTTTTATATCCTATTGTCTTACGGTATCAATTACATAACAAACACCTTTATCGGAATTATTGTTGCAATTGTCATCAACTTCTTCGGGTACGAGAAGCTGGTGTTTAAGAAAAAATCGTAGAGTAAAAGCTATCTCTTGCCTCCAGTCGACTATTCTTCGCGCTGATGCCCATCAGCTTTTGAAAAACCAATAGCTGATGGCTAAACATTACTCATAAGCTATTATAAAATAAGAAGTAATTAAATTTTTGACAGGGTGTAAAGACGTTGTTGTTCAGTGGTTAACCAAGCGGATATTGGCAATAGTTTTATGTTCTTTTGACAGTTTTTCCTAGTCTAAAGGTGTATTTTGGCTCTAAATATTCGCTCCATATTATTAT
>JAUXDO010000054.1 GCA_030618315.1 Candidatus Peregrinibacteria bacterium
CATACAACATACAACGTAAATCATAATCAATGAAGCAGTATTTGGATTTAGTTCAGGAAATCTTCGACACAGGACTCACAAAAACCGACCGCACAGGAACCGGTACTATTTCGATATTCGGCGCTCAGAGAAAATATGATTTAAGAGAGGGCTTTCCAATGGTAACTACGAAAAAAGTGCGTTTTGATGCCATTTTACGGGAATTACTCTGGTTTTTAAAAGGTTCAACAAATATCAACGACAAATTAAAAGAGTATACGCCAATCTGGAACGCATGGGCGGATGAAAATGGTGATCTTGGTCCAATTTACGGAAAACAATGGGTAGCGTGGGAAGTTCACGAAAAACAAGAGGATGGTACTTGCAAAGTAATTGAAGTTAACCAGATTCAGCAGGCTATCGATCTACTAAAAAACAGTCCGGACTCACGTCGCATTCTGGTAAGCACATGGAATGTTGCCGACCTGCCAAAAATGGCCCTAATGCCATGCCACACCTTCTTTCAATTAAATGTTATGGGCGATAGGCTTGATCTTCAGATGTATCAAAGAAGCGCGGATGTAGCACTTGGGGTACCATATAATGTAGCAAGCTATAGTGCACTTTTAATGATGATTGCCAAAGAAGTAGGTCTTACTCCTGGCATATTCGTTCATACTCTGGGCGATGTTCACATTTACTCAAATCATATTGATGGATTAAAAGAACAACTCACAAGAACTCCAAAAAAACTACCTAAACTTGTAATAGCAGATAAACCTTTTTGGGATTTGGAGTTTGAGGATTTTGAATTAAAAAATTACGAACACGATGAATTTATTAAATTTCCAATAGCAGTCTAATGACTGTTGTAAATTGTAGGTTGTAGGTTGTAGGTTGTAGGTTGTAGGTTGTAAGTTGTAGGTTGTAAGTTGTAGGATTTAGGTTATAAATAGGTCCTTAATCTTACAACGTACAACTTAAATCATTTATTAGTACAACTTAAATCATTTATTAGTACAACATTAATCATTCAACATAATTATGAAACATAAAATCTACCTTATCGCAGCAGCCGACCAAAAAAATGGAATCGGTATAAAAGGAAAACTCCCATGGAATCTAAAAGGAGATATGGCTTTTTTTAAGAAAAAAACAATAAAAGCCGACAATTCCAATAAATTGAATATGGTTGTTATGGGCAGAACAACGTGGGAATCAATTCCATCTGAGCACAGACCTCTTCCTGCACGAAAAAATGTAGTTTTATCACGTAAAAAGGATTTTGATGCAGAAGGTGCCTATGTAGTAAATTCAATTGAAAAAGCAATTGAAGAAGCAGATGAAAGAGTAGAGACAATTTTTGTTATAGGTGGCGCAAAAATATACGAACAATTTATGAAAAGACGTGATTTAACAGGCATTTATCTGACAAGAATCCAAAAGCAATTTAAATGTGATGCCTTCTTTCCAAAAATACCGCCTTCACTTAAACCGACACTGATAAAAGAACGGGAGGAGGATGGAGTTAGGTATCAATTTCTGCTATATAAAAAGAAATAGCAAGACTTGTAAATTCCAATAATCAAATCCTAAATTCCAAACAAAAACCAATACACAAATACAAATATTCAAACATTTGGAACCTTGCCTACCCATCCATATCGGGAGGAAGGAAGGTTTGGTGCTTGAAATTTGAGATTTGTTTGGAATTTAGTGCTTGAAATTTAAGATTTATATAGATATAATCTTATTGAGAATCATTATCAATAATATGATAGCTATTAATTGCAATCAAAGAGTAACAAGACAAAAAACTATTATTCTTGAGGAATTGAGGAGGGTTTGCACACATCCAACAGCCTCCGAAATTTATAAATTAGTAAAAAGAAGATTGCCAAAAATCAGCCTTGCAACAGTTTACAGGAATCTGGAATGCATGGTTAAAAATAACCTGATTAATAAGTTAAGAACTAGAAATAAAAAGGTTAGATACGATGGTAATACGTCAGATCACTGTCATCTGATATGTAAAAAATGTGGACATATTATTGATATTTTTGATATTAAAGACATTTCAATAAAATCAAAAGGATTAAAAAAATCAGAATTTATAATTGATTATGGATGGCTTGAAATGCACGGACTATGTAAAAAATGTAACAAAAAATAATTTATTAACTAACTATTTTAATTATTATGAATGAGACAATACAAAATCTCACAAAAGCTTTCATCGGCGAAAGTCAGGCAAGAAATCGGTACACGATTTACGCTAAAATCGCTAAAAAAGAAGGTTATGAACAAGTATCAGAGATATTTTCACTAACTGCGGATCAGGAGAAAGAACACGCAAAATGGCTTTTTAGAATGATAAATGATTTAAAGAAAAAAAGTGATGAAAATCTGGATACAATAACAGTAGAAGCATCCGCACCTACAATTCTAAGTAATACAATCGATAACCTAAAATCCGCTATATCAGGTGAACATTATGAATACGAATCTATGTATCCTGAATTTGCAGATATTGCGGACGAAGAAGGATTTCCGGAAATTGCAACAAGACTAAGAGCAATCGCCAATGCGGAAGAGCATCACGAAGAAAGATATAAGAAATTATTAGCAGAACTTGAAGGCGGAACAGTATTTAAAAAAGAACAGGAAACAAGCTGGGTATGCCGTAAGTGCGGACACGTACACACAGGCAAAGAGGCTCCTGATGCATGCCCATCATGTGGTCATCCAACAGCATATTTTGAAGCTAAGTGTGAAACTTATTAATTAACCACATTAACTTCATGTTGATTTCAAATTGTTATCAGATTAATCCATTTGAAATCCATTTGATATCAATTTGAAGTCTATTTGAAAACTATATGAATACTGAACTAAACCAAATCTACAAATGCAATGTATGTGGAAACATAGTTGAAATGACACATGCAGGCGCAGGTGAACTTGTTTGTTGTAACCAGCCAATGCAGTTAATGAAAGAAAATACTAAGGATGCAGCAACAGAAAAGCATGTTCCAATTGTTGAAAAAACGAACAGTGAAGTAATCGTAAAAGTAGGCGAAATCCCCCACCCCATGGACATGGAGCATTATATTGAATGGATAGAGATTCTTGCAAACGAAAAAAGCTATAAAAAGTTCTTAAATCCTGGCGATGAACCAATTGCAACATTCAAAATTGATGCCGAATCGGTAATCGCTCGGGCATATTGCAACCTACATGGACTATGGAAATCAGAATAATTTTGAAATAATAAATTTTTGTGATATAATTCCTTTCAGAAATAAAAAAACAAAATTAAATCAATGAAAAACCCAACCAAAAAACGGGCGCATTAGATTATATGTCATGTTTTTTTATATACTGAGTTGTTCTTGTAAATTCGAAATTAGGTCAGAATTATTGTAATTGATAACAAGGAACAATTTGCGAGGTAATGCCATAGTATTCCGAGTGAGTTGCGACGACGTTAACGATTAAAATAAACTGAGATAAATCGAAGTTATGAGAACAATTCAGTATAGATATTTATTTTCTTAATTCATAATTATTATGGAATTATCAATATTTATTGCCAAGTTATTAGCTGTTGTATACATCACCATAGGTGTCGGCATGCTTCTTAATGGCAAATATTATAAACAAATGATCAGCGATACGATGGGAACTCCCGGAATCATTTACATAGGTGGAATAATCGCATTACTTGCGGGATTCCTGATGATAACATACCACAACATTTGGGTAAAAGATTGGACTGTGATTATCACTGTGTTTGGTTGGCTAGCTCTGGTTAAAGGTGTATCTCTTCTTGCTTTCCCTAAAGCTTTCATAGGGTTCTTTAAAGGAATGATGGGAAAGTGGAACTTTACAGTTTTGGGCGCTTGCGTACTTATCCTTGGTTCAATCCTTGGATACTTTGGATTTATTGTTTAGTAAGTAATAATAATCAAAAAACCACTAATCCCGCGCTAAGCGGGAGTGGTTTTTTGATTATTAGAATAATTGACCAATGACACATGGGGCAATATTTGCCAGTAAAGCAACAATACAGGCCTACCATAGTTTAATTCTCAGTAATCGCCAATAAATCAAAGCTTCAACTACAAAAACAAAAAACCCGCCATAAAGCGGATTTTAAATGGTGGCCCGAGGCAGAATTGAACTACCGACGCAAAGATTTTCAGTCTTTCGCTCTACCACTGAGCTACCGGGCCATTTAATTAACGAAGAAATTTTAAAGGAAAAAACATCGTGCCGCAAGCTGAATTACATCTTCTTCGGTATCTCAATCCCTAAAAGATTTAATCCATCCTCCATAACTTTAATCACCGATGCCACAATAAGCAACCGTGACTTTTTGAGTTCTTCTGTTTCAGCTTTTATTATCGGATTACCATTATAGAAGGTGTTGAAATGCTGAGCGAGTTCATACAGGTAATTTGCAATATGATTCGGTTTAAAATCCTTTGCGGAATGAGAAATCATATCAAAATAAGCCATTAAATGAGTTAAAACAATCATTTCTGCGTCAGATGTTGCGGATAAATCAAAATTAGTGATATCACCTTCGCTATAATTGGATTTTCGTATTATTGATTTTGCCCTGGTCGCTGTATACATCAAATAAGGAGCACTATTACCCTCAAACGAAAGAACCTTATCCCAATCAAAAGTAATATTAGTAGTACGGCTCTGAGAAAGAATATTGTATTTAACAGCACCGATTCCCATAATTCTGGCTAATTCCTTTGACTCAGACTCGGATAAATCAAGCCCCTTATCTTTCGCAAGTAATAGCGCACGCTCACCAGCTTCATTGAGCACCTCCTCCAGTAAAATGATATTCCCCTTCCTTGTGCTCATCTTTGTATCTTTAAACTGCATACGTCCAAAAGACACATGTACATTTTTTGCAGTGGTCAGTTTTAGTTTTGATTCAGCAAAGAATAATTGTTTAAAGTAAAATTCCTGTGCAACATCAACTACATTTACCATTAAATCCGGATGCCATGTATTTTCCCAGTATTTTATGCGGGCGAGATCACGAGTTGCATAAAGCGTTGCCCCGTCAGATTTGCGGACAAGGACAGGTACATCTTCAGGTTCTTCTGGTTTAATAATCCATGAACCGCCGTCTCCATCAACTATAATCCCCTTCTCTCTGCCAAAATCAAGGATTTCGCTCATCTTATCTTCATAAAAACTTTCTCCGTTGATTACGTCAAATTCAATATTTAAACGACTGTAGACTTTTCCAAACTCATCCAGACTTTTCTTGACGATATACTCCCATAACTCTCTGTTTTCCTTGTCACCATCCTCTAACATTTTAAATTCAGCACGGCCAAAATCATCTAATTCAGGATTTTTTTCTGCCTCATCATGAAATTTTACATACAACTTAAGTAATTCGGGAATCGGATCTTTTTCTATCACCTTCATATCACCCCATGTATGTATTGCGTAAATAAGTTTTCCAAATTGTGTACCCCAATCACCCAGATAGTTATCATTTACGACCTTATAACCGATTCGCTTATAAATCTTTTTAATAGAATCACCAATAATAGTTGAAAGTAGATGATGAACACCCATCGGCTTTGCTACATTTGGATGTGAGGTGTCGATAACCATTGTTTTACCGGTTTCTTCATCCAATGAGCTTGATAGATATTCATCAAAATTTTCAATCAGAGACTGACATTCAGTTGTATAAAATTTGTGTTCAACCCAGAAGTTGATAAAACCCGGTCCGGCAATTTCCACTTTCTCAAAAATAGATTTATCCAAGCTGGAAATAATCTCCTCCGCAACATCTCTCGGACGTTTCCCCTCTTTACCAGAAATCAGCATCGCCGTATTACATGAAAAATGACCATGTTCTATGGTTTTAGTTTTTTCAATTCTAATATCTTCAATACACACATCAAAACCTGCTTTTTGTGTAGCCTTATATACTATTTCCTGAATTGCGTTTAGATTATGTTTTTGCATGACGAAATTAAGATACCATATTTCCAATTGACTTCCAATCGACCAAGTCTATAGGAAGTCAATTGGAAAAAACCTACTCCTAAATTCACGCAATTATATATTTGAAATTAGATATCAATGTGATAGAGTAGTTAGTACTTAATAATTAAACCAAAAACAAAGTGGAAAGTAGCTTGGCGATCCTAATAATCCTTATTATTCTTTCAGGAGCCTTCTCCGGAGCAGAAATTGCATTAACTTCTCTTACCCCAGCAAAAGTAAAACTATTAAAAGATGATAAACGCTTTGGGTCGAAGGCTGTTTTTAAGTTAAAAAGCAAACCAGAAAGGCTTCTTATTACAATCCTGATAGGCAATAATCTGGTAAATATTTTGGCGACAGTTGTTGCAACAGTTTGGGGAATGAAAGTTTTCGGAGACAATGCAATAGGTATTGTAACCGGTGTACTAACATTTGTAGTACTGGTATTCGGTGAAATAACACCAAAAACCTTCGCCCAAAAATATGCTGAAAGTTTCGCAAGAGCTATGGCCTACCCATTACTTTGGATCACTTACGTGCTTTATCCGATTATCTGGCTGTTAAACAAGTTCATACACGGCCTGATGCGCGTTTTTAAGGCTCAGAATCCTATCAGTACAATGAGTGAAGAAGAATTACTCGCCATGGTGGATATCGGAACTCAGGAAGGTGTGATTGAGGAACACGAGCAGGAATTTATAGAAAATGTATTGGAATTTACAGATACTTCTGTTGAAGAAATAATGACTTTAGAAAAAGACATTGAAAACATCTCATCTGATACACCGATTCAGGAAGCTGCTCATTTTTTTGTAGAACATTCTCATTCAAGAATTCCTGTATATAAAGGAAATACCGACAACGTTATCGGAATCGTAACCGTACACGATGTACTTCGCTTACTGCACAATCCACAAGAAGTTAAAACTTTGGATGGCCTTCACTATCAAAAAGTGATAATTGTTCCGAAAACAAAATCTATCAACAAGTTATTCCTGGAATTCAAAAAACGCAGACATCATATAGCTATGGTAGTTGATGAGCATGGTAAAATAGTAGGTTTGGTAACTCTTGAAGACATTCTGGAAGAAATTGTAGGCGACATTGCAGATGAACAGGATAGAGATGAAAGATCAGTTATTAGTATCGGGAAAAACGAATGGGAAGCTGATGGCGATGCAACAATTGAGGAAATCAACTTTGTAGTACAATCGGAAATAGAATACCCGGAACACCAGACAATCGGTCTGCTTATACTTGAACAGCTTCATGGCTTTCCAAGAGAAGGTGAAAAGATTCAATACGACGGCTATGAATTTCAGGTTATAAGTATGAGTAAAAAGAAAATTGAAAAGGTGGCGATTACTAAATTGAATAATAACTAATTCAGCTTCGCGTGGCTCAAATGGTGGCTCAGCTTCGCGTGGCTCAAATGGTGGACCACAACCTGAGCCACAACCTGAGCCACAACCTGAAGCCACAACTGAAATATAAATATGGACGGTCTAATCGAATTCGCCAAAGAAATAATAATGAACTACGGATATGGTGGGATTTTTGTTCTGACAACTGCTGAGCAATTTATCTTCCCTGTCCCTGCTGATATTTTCATCACAACCGGTACAGGTCTTGGTCTTTCGTTTTCCAAAATACTCTGGATAATATCCTTTTCCGCAGTAGTCGGCTCACTTATCGGATACTTTTTAGGTAAATATTTAGGTCACCCTGTAATTCAATGGTTATTTGGAAAGAAAGCACTTGATAAAGGTGAAAGATT
>JAUXDO010000031.1 GCA_030618315.1 Candidatus Peregrinibacteria bacterium
ATGGACTAACTGAAAAAACAATTGCACATCTTAGAAAAATGAAATGGGATGATTTTGAAGATTGGGTAATAAAAGAAATCAATGGTAGGGCGCAAAAAAGAAGGTCAGGTGATTTTGGAATTGATGGATACACTGAAAAAGATGAACCTATTCAGATTAAGAATTGGGGAAAGAAAGTTGGAAGGCCTGAAATTTTTAACTTTGAAACTGCTTTAAGAAAAGAGAAGGCAAAGAATGGTAAGATTTTTGCGATGGGTTTTAGCCCACAGGCCAAAGAGGAAGTTGCAAGAGCAAAAAGAGAAGAAGATCTTTTTATAGATTTAGTTACGATGGAAGATTTTCTAACTGACAAATACGTAAAGTTTCGTTCTCGATAGGTTTAATATTCTTTAGGTTTAGTACTGATTTATTTGAAAGTTTGTAGGCATCTTTCAGGTATTCCGCTAAGTTATTTTGTTTTAGCCTTTTTAAATAATTAGATTTTAACTTTCTCTTTTTCTGTAATAAAATATGAGAATTTTGCCATTCCAATATTTCAAGCAATTGACGTGCAGAAAGTTCTACGAGGTATTTTGGTTCTTTATGCATTTTCGAGTTAATTTAAGGTTGGGTGCTAGTGTAATATGCTAAATGGCTTTAGTCTATAATTTATTATTGACAATTATATTGACTTATTGTTATAAATACTTTATAATTAGTGTACAAAAGATCTCGTTTCCGAACTGTTACCGTATGGTAGCGTTCCTGGATTTCTCCAGGATAGGTGCGAGATCGTTTTTATTTACTGAAATTCCCAAATATCTTCAATTCTCTTGTCGATTATTTTTTTATACTCCTTTTGATCAGTTCTATCTGAATTGTATGAACGATTGATGGCACCGGTTACCATATCAGCTAGTTGAATGAGCACGTTTGTTCTAGAGTCACAAAACCTTAGGTTATTAATAATTGGTTTATTATCTGCATTTAAGTGTTTTCTTAGATAAGTTTGCAAGCTTCTTCTGAATGCCCTTTCACCCAATCCATCCAATTTGATTTTAGCGTTTTTAATTGTGTCATTATTGTTTTTTAAAACCTCCTTAATAATGTAGCTGTAAAATTTATCTTTAGATCTTCTTAAGGTGTGGCTGTAAATTTTCTCCTTTTGAACTACAATAGATCTTACTCGAAATTTGGAATTGCAAACGGTTTTTAAAAATCCAATTTTTATTTCTTTATTGCATTTATTGAACTTGAATTCAAAGTAATCTGGTTTTTTAATAGACCGCCTAAATTTCTTAATTTTTAATGCAGTTTCTTCGGCATCAAGTTCATCGTCAAATATAACCAATGAAACAACAAAAGTTTTACTTGACCCTTTTTCAATTTTAAATCCTGCATCGCCTGATTCATCTATAAATATAATCATTTTATTCAATATTTTTACATCATCCCCCCCATTCCCGGCATACCTCCACCCATCGGTGGCATAGCCATTGGCGGTTCTTCGGATGGTATCTCGGTAATTGCAGTTTCTGTAGTGAGGAACATTGCGGCGACTGAGGCGGCGTTTTCGAGTGCAGAGCGAGTTACCTTCTTTGGGTCGATTATTCCCGCTTTAAACATGTCGGTTAGTTGGTCGGCAGGTTTTAGTTTGATGTCGGTTGTTGCATCGTAACCCATTGTTTTGGATTTATCCCAAGCTTTTTGTAATTCGGATGCGATTACAACTCCATCTACACCTGCGTTTTCAGCGATTTGATTGAGTGGGTAGGCGAGGGCGTTTTTAACGATTTCGGCACCGAGTTTTTCTTCTTCAGAATCGAATTTAGATGGGTCGATAGAGTTTGAAGCCTGAAGTAGTGCGGCTCCGCCACCAATTACAACACCTTCTTCCATTGCGGCGCGTGTTGCACTTAGTGCGTCTTCGATGCGGTGCTTCTTTTCTTTAAGTTCAATTTCAGTTGCGGCACCTACTTTTATAACTGCGACACCTCCTGTAAGTTTTGCGAGGCGTTCTGCTAGTTTGTCTTTGTCAAAATCTGAGGATGCGTTTGCAATTTCAGCTTTGATCTGACCGATTCTTTCTTTGATTGCTTCGGCTTGTCCTTTTCCTTCTACAACTGTGGTGCTGTCTTTGGTAGAAAGTACCTTTCGGGCGTGACCAAGGTCTTCTATGGTTGCGTTTTCCAGTTTTAGACCGACTTCTTCACTGATTACACGTCCTCCTGTCAGCACTGCTATGTCCTGAAGCATTGCTTTGCGTCTGTCACCAAACCCCGGAGCTTTAAGAGCTAATGTATTGAAAGTTCCTTTAAGTTTATTGACGATAAGGGTTGCGAGTGCGTCTCCCTCGATATCTTCAGCGATTATTACAAGATTCTTTTTACCGGCTTGTGCCATTCCTTCGAGTAGAGGAAGAATTTCCTGTATGCTTCCGATTTTTTTGTCTGTAAGAAGAATCATAGCGTCTTCGTATACTGCTTCCATGCGAACCGCATCTGTAACCATATATGGAGATATATAACCGTTGTCGAATTGCATTCCTTCTACCATGTCGATGGAAAGACCCATTGTTTGGCCTTCTTCAACCTGTACAACTCCGTCTCCACCTACTTTGTCGAATACTTCTGATATAAGATCACCTACTTCCGGGTTTTGTGCGGAGATTGTAGCGACTTGTGCCATTTCTTCTTTGGAAGAGATGTCCTTTTTAGCTTTATCCAGTTCATTAATAACAATTTTAACTGAACTTTCGATACCTTTTTTAAGAAGCATCGGGTTTACCTTGTTTGTTGTGATGTGATGCATGCCTTCTTTAATGATTGCATGAGCAAGAACGGTTGCGGTTGTTGTCCCGTCACCGGCTACATCGTTAGTTTTGTTGGCGACTTCTTTTACAAGCTGTGCGCCCATGTTTTCAAATGGTTCTTCAAGATCTATTTCTCTTGCGATGGAAACACCGTCGTTAGTAATGGTTGGTGCTCCGTATTTTTTTTCGATAAGGGCATTGCGTCCTTTTGGACCCATTGTTACGCGTACTGCGTTTGATAATTTTTCGATACCGTCGAGGAGTCTCTGTCTCGCTTCGTCGGAGTGCATTAGTTGTTTACTCATTTTTTAAAAATTTAATGTAATAAAATTTTTGTGCTTCGTGTTTAGTTCTTCGTGCTTAGTAGTTCTAAGAACGAGGCACTAGGCACTAAGCACTAGGGCAATCGTTAAGCAACGATTGCACGTACAGAAGTCATTTCGACAATCTTATACTCAATATTATCCACCTTTACATCCTCTCCGCTATAACGACCATACAGCACTTTGTCACCGAGTTTCATTTCTATCGGTAAATCAGCACCTTTATCACTGATATTGGTAGCTGAAATAGCAACAACTTCGCCTTCCTGTGGCTTTTCTTTGTTGGCTGTGTCCGGAATTACAATTCCGCTGGCGGTTACTTCCTCCGCGTCTAATGGTTTGATTACTACGTAACCGTTTAGAGGTTTGATGTTCATAATTTATATGATTTATGTTGTATGATTTATGATTTATGTAAAACATACAACGTTCAACATAAATCTTAATTAGCACTTTGTATATTTGAGTGCTAAGTAATTGTATCAAATGGAGGTGGGTGGTCAATATCTTTTTGTGTGAATTGTTATTTTAAACCCCATGTATCATTCAATCATCCAACAATCCCTATTATAGAACCCCCTTTATCATTTATTCATTTATTTATAATCCCCCTTATCAGGGGGAAGTATGTTGGTATTGATGAATGATAATCAATGCTAGGTGAGAACCCTATTGTAGAACCCCCTACTCAATAATTTATCCAATCAACCACCCCCTTGTCAGGGGGAAACAGTGGTCTGATTATTTGCTTGGTGGTTTATTGGCGATTAGCCTGCTTAGAACCCACTAATATAAAAGTACCAATAGCTTCCCCCTGATAAGGGGGATAATAATTGATTATACGGAAAAAGGGGTGAAGGGGGTTCTATAATAGGCTGACAAGGGGTCAATATCTTTTTGATTAGCGATTCCAGATTAGCGATTAGCGATTTAAGATTTTTATATCAAAAATTCAAAATTAAAAAATAAAATCGCTAATCTTAATTCGCTAATCTTAAATCTTAAATCATTTTATAAGAATATACCCCTCTGCACTAACACCATCATCAAAATAATGTTTAACCCAGCTTGCTGCGTCGAATTTATTGAGGAATGGTTTTGCGAGTAGGCCGTATTGGTTGTTTTCGATGAAAGGAATTGATTTTTGAATATCGATAAAAGTAATTTCGTCACTTACCTTACTCAAATTGCTAATTGTCTGGCGGAATGGCTGGTGTTGAGAAAGGGTGAATTGCGGTAATAGTGTCATATCAATAGTATTCAGCACGCCTTTCTTATTGTTTGTCATAACAATCAGATCATCTGTAACTGTATAGCAGAATCCGGTACTGGAATTCTGAACATCGATGCAATGCACTTCGTATCCTTCATAAGTTTCTTTGCCTTCCTCCAGTTTACTGTTGTCTGGAATTAATTCTATACTTTCAGTTCCGTCTGGCAGTGTTACTTTGTGAATTTTTGGTGCGAATTTTGCGGCTATGTACTTGAATCCAATCATCATCTTAGCCAATTTAATTTCAGAGAAAGATTGATCACTACTGGAAAGAATAAGTCTGACATCTTTTAGATTGTCTTCGGTATTTCCTATCGCAAGTGCGTATTCACCTTCAAATAGTGGGTAGACATCGTTTCTTAAGCTCACGTCTCTTCCAAAAACATTAGTAACTTGTGCATTAATTATACTTTCGAGAATAATTCCGTATGCGGGATTCAAATTGCTGATAGTTGAAAGAGTGTTTTGCCATTCCTGACTTAAATTTGCTCCTCCTATATATAGGGCAAGATTTTTTGAACTGATGTAATTGGTAAGGTCGTAAGCGAAACGGGTATTTCCCCCATACCCCTCCTGAAGAGAAAGAACATCTTTATTCAAATTTGCGAATACATTGAAATGAAAACCGTTTGGATTCTGACGAACGGTAATTGCAAAGTGGTTTATTACATTCTTTAGCGGTTCAATGACATTATTTACTTCAATTTTATCAAATTTTAACGCCTGGAAATTTATATAACCTTTCATCCAGCTACTGCGTGGCAGATTACTAAATGATTTTTGATAATTTTCATCTTCACTTAAGGTAGGCAGTTTTCCTGCATACACATCCTGAATTTTTTGAAGTAAATTTTTATTCGTAGAAATAAATACATGAGGACCTACAAATGTGAAGTGGAAAAGCTGGCTTTGACTGTAAGAGTAAATCGCTGTACCTGTTTTGTTGGATTTCAATATCTCTTCATCCTGCACTCCTAACGATTCAAAAAACTTTAGAGCTTTCCCCCTACTGCTTGTCTGAACAAAATAAACAGGGGAGTTTGCTGAGCTTGTTTCAATTAATGCAAATCCAAATTTCCCATTAGTCCAACTTGTAACGTCTGCACCGTCTTCCGTATTCAGTAGTTTCTTTATGCCATCTTGCATCATTGTTGTAGCTAACTTAGAAGATGACTGTAATTTTGGCTGTAGATCGAAGTTCTCAAATTCAATATATACCACTGTTTCTTCCGCAGGCAAAAAGTGTGCGATATTTCTTTGAGAAAGTGCGTATATAATCAAATAAAGGACAAAAAATACAATTAAAACTGCACCAATTGATAATACTGCTACCAATAAACGATCCTTTGCGGTGAACTTTTTCTTTCTGAGACTTTGGATTTTTTTGAGGATTAGATTTTTCTTACTCATCAGTTGTTGATTATTAAATGCTAGGTAATCTTAGCATATTGATATGGAAATGTGAAAATGGTTTGAAGTGAATCCCAGTACTTATTTTAAACCCCCCTTATCAGGCCTATTGTAGAATCCCCCTAGCCCCCTTTATCAGGCCTATTGTAGAATCCCCCTAGCCCCCTTTATCAAGGGGGTCACATTTGGTATTTAATATTATCAATTTAATCCAAAATACCTCCCCTTGATAAAGGGGGGATGTCCCGTTTAGCGGGACAGGGGGGATTCTATAATAAGAAAATCTCTAAGAATTCTTCTCAATCACTTCTATCAATTGGCCCTTTTGATGTACGCCAACTAATTCTTCAACGACTTCACCGTTTTTAAAGACTTTTAAAGCTGGAATACTCATGATTCCGTATTTACCTGCCAGTTCATTGTTGTCATCAACATTTACTTTACAGATTTTAACTTTATCACCTATTTCTTCAGCCAGTTCGTTTAAAATTGGTCCCTGCATCTGACATGGACCACACCAAGGTGCCCAGAAGTCTACAAGTACCGGTATATTTTTTACGTCGAGAACATCGTCTTTAAATGTATCTCCACCTGTTTCAGTTACTGCCATAATGTTTTTGTATTAATTTGTAATGTATATTCATGATACCAAAACAGATGTCGATGTGCAATATTGTCTGAACCGCTGATTTTCATATGATTTAAATGATTTCACTGACACTGATTACACTGATTACGTTGATTATTATGATTACATTGACTTGTTATTTGGTAATAACAATTTAATTATTCACCAACGTAGGGACGTTGCATTGCAACGTCCCTACAATTGGTAATCAGTAAAATTCAGTGAAATCATATGAGAATCAGTGTCAGCGAAATCAGCAGAATCAGCGCGAATCAGCGGTCCAGACAACAAAAAATCCGCACCCTACCTAGGCGGAGTGCGGATTCAAGTTATTAGCAATGCTAATTATCTAACTGCATCTTTAAGAGATTTACCAGCTTTGAAAGCAGGAACGTTCATAGCAGGGATTTGAATCTTCTGAGATGGGTTTCTTGGGTTAACACCTGTGCGAGCTGCACGATGGCTAACACGGAAAGTTCCGAAACCAGTAACAGTTACATTCTCACCTTTTTTAAGGCTTTTAGTGATAGCACTTAGAACTGCTTCTAAAGCTTCACCAGCAACTTTTTTGCTAACTCCTACAGAAGAAGCAACAGCTGCAACTAAATCTTGTTTAGTCATAATAGTAATAATTAAGAAATATTAAACTACGGGCAGTATAAGTGGGATTCTGGGGGTACGCAAGAGTATTTGCCTTATACTAGCGAAAAAAGTCAGATGTAAACATTTTTTATTCAAAAATAGTGGCTTATTTAAGCCATTTTACTTTGATTTGACCAAAAATTTTTTTTCATGTCTAAGAATACTATTTATTGGCTTAATAAAGCCATAACTTGACATTAATCCTACATAATGGCAATCGAAAAAAGAAAAAAAAATTTTGACATTTTATACTCATACCTATATATATGTATTCGACATTAAAGATTGAAAGTTGGAAATTAATCTTTAATCTTTAATCTTCAATCTTTAATCAAAATTAAATGAATCACGTAATAATAGTTGAGTCACCTGCAAAGGCACGAACTTTAAAAAAATTCCTTGGGGCTAAATATACCGTTAAGGCATCAATGGGGCATATTCGGGATCTGCCAAAAAAGAATTTATCAATAGATGTTGATAATAACTTTGAGCCGACTTATGAAATAAGTCCTGATAAGTTAAAGATTGTAAAAGAACTAAAAACATTGGTACATAAATATCCAGACACAATGGTATGGCTCGCACCCGATGAAGATCGCGAGGGGGAAAGTATTGCCTGGCATTTGGTTTACGCACTTGGAATTAAAAAAGGTCATTTTAAAAGAATTGCTTTTCATGAAGTAACTAAATCGGCGATTTTAAAAGCTTTGGAAAATCCAAGGCCAATAGATGTTAACAGGGTCCATGCTCAGCAGGCGCGTAGAGTGTTGGATAGATTGGTGGGTTATAAGCTATCACCTCTTCTTTGGACAAAAATCCGTGCGGGACTTAGCGCTGGTCGTGTTCAAAGTGTTGCGGTCAGACTAATCGTAGAAAAAGAAAGAGAGATCGAAGCGTTTAAATCAGAAGAATTCTGGGATATTGATTGTGATTTGAATGTAAAGGGTGGTGAATTCAAAGCAGAGCTTAGCAAGGTCAAAGGAAAAAAAGCAGATGTAAAAAATAAGAAACAAGCTGATAAAATAGTTCAGGATTTAAACGATGCCGACTATGAAATTGATAAAATCGTAAAAAAGGGTGCCAAACGGCATCCAGCTGCACCGTTTATTACAAGTACACTTCAGCAGGAAGCTTCCCGTAAGCTCGGTTTTTCCGTAAAACAGACAATGGTGGTTGCTCAGCAGTTATATGAAGGTATGGAACATGGAAAGCATCATAGTGGTCTTATTACTTATATGCGTACCGATTCCTATAATCTTTCAAGTGAATTCTTAAGAAAGGTTCCGAAAACAATTGAAAAATTGTATGGAAAAGAATATTGCCTTTCTAAGCCTCGGGTTTTCACAAAAAAAGCTAAAGGAGCACAAGAAGCTCATGAAGCTATCAGGATTACTCATCCGGAGAAGATTCCGGCAGATTTAAAGGCGCATCTGGATCCACAGCAATACAGATTATATAAACTAATCTGGGAAAGGACTATTGCATGCCAAATGCCTGAAGCAGAACTAGATACTACAACAATTACAGTAAAAGCTGATAAAGACTACGAACTCAAGGCAAAGGGTCAGATTATTAAGAAAGCAGGATTTATGAAGGTTTATGTAGAAGGAACTGATCATCCTGAAGACGCACTTTCTGATAAAGACAAAATTTTACCTGAAATGAACGAGGGAGAATCGTGTGAACTCAAGAAAATTAATCCTGAACAGAAGTTTACACAGCCACCACACAGATATACCGAGGCTAGTCTTGTAAAAAAGCTTGAGGCTGAGGGCATTGGTCGTCCGTCCACTTACGCACCGACTATTTCTACGATTATCACACGTGGATATATTGAAAAACAGCAGGATAAGAAACTGTATCCAATGGAGATCGGGATGATTGTTAATGATTTCTTAGTAGAGCATTTTGGGGATATCGTTGATTATCAGTTTACGGCTCATATGGAAGAGAATCTGGATAGCATTGCCAATGAAGGAATTGAATGGCAGAAGGTTATCAAGGATTTCTACGAACCATTTATCAAAAATATTGAAGAGAAGAAGAAAAGTGTAAAGAAAGAAGATATTATTCATGAAGAAACCGATGAAGTGTGTGATAAATGTGGTGCACCAATGGTTGTAAAGCTTGGACGTAATGGTAAATTCCTTAGCTGTTCTAAATATCCTGATTGTAAAAACGCAAAACCGATGAAGGAAGATCGTGAAAGAGAAGAGGAGATCGCAAAGGAATATAAGGATGAGAAATGTGATAAGTGCGGAGGGCAGATGGTTGTAAAAAATGGAAGATTCGGCGAATTCCTCGCTTGTGAGAACTATCCAAAATGCAAAACCACTAAAACACTTAGTCATTCATTAAATGTAAAGTGTCCGGAATGCGGAAGTGAGATAGTCGAAAAAAGAACCAAACGCGGAAAGGTATTTTACGGCTGTGGAGATTATCCAAAATGCAAATTTGCAACATGGAAAACTCCGGTTGAAGAGCCATGTAAGGTTTGCGGAGGTCTGCAGGTTCAGCAAAAGAAGAATATGCTTAAATGTGAGAAGTGTGGGAAGGAAACTGAGTCCTGAAAAACTTTCAATCCGTACACTTACTCACCCCATCAGTTTATCCATCAAATATACCCCTCTCTTTTTGTGATGAGCTGGTGGGTTTTTTGGTAATCGGTAATACCTCATTCCGTACATTTACTCACCCCACTAAATCCATCCATATCATCCACCCCTCTCTTTTTGTATTAAAAAAAGAGTGGTCTCAGCATGTCTGAAATTTAGTAGTTCAGTAAAACCGTTAACTGATTATTCTGTGAGCAGTTTTACATGATATCGTTTTACTGAACTACTAAAAGCCTCTTTTTCCATTTGAGAAAGAGAGGCTGATGGAACATTGGATTTATGGTGAGTAAATGTTCGGATTGAATATTTTACCCCCTCCTGTCCATCGCCTGGTTTGCCAAGTCATCTGCTAGCTGGTTCTGCTCTCTTCGAACATGACTGATTTGAAAGTGTTTGAATTGGTCGGCTATTCGGCGGACTTCTTCGTAAATTGGTCTTAAATCTGCGCTCTTAACTTTGTAGTTACCGTTCATTTGCTCCACGACTAATTGACTATCCATATAACATTTAATCTTTAAGTCGGAAAACTTGTCGTAGGTTTCCCGCAAGGCAAGTCTAAGCGCTAAATACTCGGCTTGATTGTTTGTTTTATCGCCAAAATACTCTGAACCTTTGTGTATAAGTTTGCCCCCCCTAAATACTCCAAAGCCTCCGCCAGCTATTCCCGGATTACCTCGTGAACCACCATCTACAAATACCTCGATCTCTTCAGCATTGTCTGCTTTGTGATCGTCCAGTCCTTTTTGGATTGCATTATCTACAAAAGATTGCTGGTCTTTTTTGGGGATTAATTCTTCGATTGCTTTGATTTGTTTTGGGGAGATTTTCATGTTTCGAATTGTTGAACGAATTGTTGAACGAATTGTCCTTCAGTACGTCCATCTATTCGTCAACCTATCCGAATTTACTTATTAATAATCTTAACCCTCTTAGTTCCCATCAAAAAGTTACTTTTGGCAATTCTGCTTCCGGTCAAAGTATGAATGAATTGGCGTGTAATTGTAATTGCGGTAAACATAGAAATAATAATACCAAGACCAAGCATAAGCGCGAATCCTTTGATAATTGAGTTACCGAATGAATATAGGATCACACATGTTATAAGTGATGAGACGTTTGAGTCTTTAATAGATGTCCATGCGCGTTCAAAACCTGTCTGGACGGATGCTGTGAAATTTTTACCTTCATTAAGTTCTTCTTTTGTACGTTCAAAAATCAAAATATTCGCATCCACGGCCATACCAATCGACAAAATAATACCTGCGATACCAGCTAGCGTCATTACTATAGGAGTTGTCTTTAGAATGAAGATAATAATTATTGAGTATATAAGAAGAGACAGAACAGCAAGTACTCCAAGAGCTCTGTAATAAATAATCATAAACAGCATCAATGTAATTAAACCGATTATACCTGCAAGAAGTGATATCCTAAGTGCATTATCACCAAGAGTAGCGCTTATTGTGTACTGCCCTGAAAGAATAATAGGAGCATCAATAGCACCGGTATTAAGGTCATTTGATAATTGCAGAGCTTCCTGAAGAGTGTAATTACCTGTAATTACCGCACTGCCTCCTGAGATCTTCTCGTTTACATTTGGCGCAGAGATTAATTGACCTCCAACAAAAATCGCAAGTCTTTGGCCTACAAGTCTTTCTGTTATTTCTGCAAACAGATCACCGCCGGCATTATCGAATTGAATATTTACTTGTGGGGTACCTATTTGCGTATAAGTAACAGTTGCATATTTAAAGTGTGAACCGTCGAGCCCGGTTGGTTTCCATGGGTCAGGTGCTGTATCGAATGAAATTTCATTATATACGTAGCTCTTTTCTAAAGTAGTTGTTTCAGAAGCCTCCTGTTTATCAGTTAGCATAATAATATGATAACCAAATTCAGATTCAACAATATCTGAAACCTCATCAATTTCCATTGCGAATGCGGCATCTTCAAATGCAGGAACCATTTTGCCCCGTCCAAAAAATCCTAAATCACCACCAGAGGTAGATGTAGGACCT
>JAUXDO010000041.1 GCA_030618315.1 Candidatus Peregrinibacteria bacterium
ACACGCTTGTTCCCGACGACGGAGAAATTATAACAAACGTTTCGTGCAAATGCCGTAAACACTCTAATCTGATATAATTGAATGTGTTTACGTCACTTCGCATATACCGAAACGTTGTAGGTCTGCTTTTTACAAACTCCCCCCAATCACCCTCTTCAATTCCTCCAAATTAGTTTTACTAAGTGCTGAAACAAAAACCGGAGAGTGATTTTTGAATTGTGATTTGTGATTTTTGATTCCTTTTTTAAGATTTTCCTCATCCAATAAGTCTGTTTTATTAAACACATAAATCATTTTCTTTTTATCACATTCCAGTTCTTTTAATACATCATTTACTGCATCTATCTTCTGTTTCATCTCAAAGTCGTTAATATCGATAATATGCAGTAACAAATCGGCGTTTATTACCTCTGCAAGGGTAGAATGGAAGGCGTGAATGAGTTCTGTGGGTAAATCCCGTATAAATCCGATTGTATCGCTTAAAAGGCAGTTATTTTGGGTATCCGGAAGGTATAATTTGCCTATTCGACTGTCCAATGTGGCAAAAAGCTCATTTTTTACCTTAACTTCCTTCTTTGTAAGCGCTTTTAGAAGGCATGATTTACCGGCATTTGTGTATCCGACAATGGCGACTGTCTTAAAACCATGGTTTTTACGGCTATTTCGCTGGCTTTCATGGTTTTTTTCAATCTTTTTAAGGTCTGAACAAATTTTTTGTTCACGTTTGGCGATATGGCGCTTCATTATCTCGATATTCGTCTCTCCTTGTCCACGCCGAGCACCACCTCCGCCAGCTCCGCCACCACCCTGCCTTGTCAGCTCAAGACCCATTTTGGATATTCTTGGACCAAGATGCCTGAGAGAAGCCAGTTCAATCTGCATTTTTGCCTCTTTTGTTGTCGCGTGTTTGGCAAAGATTTTGAGTATTAAATCTACTTTATCCCAAACCTCGATTTTTTCCTTTTCAAATTTTCTTTCCAGATT
Organism: Candidatus Peregrinibacteria bacterium; assembly: GCA_030618315.1. Lineage (GTDB taxonomy): Bacteria > Patescibacteriota > Gracilibacteria > UM-FILTER-43-11 > UM-FILTER-43-11 > JAFGCT01. Next base: position 985 of record JAUXDO010000041.1, read on the forward strand.
ATATATCTGTTGAGGTCTAAGTATATTGTTAACAATTATATAGTCAGCCTTTTTTTCGATTGCCTCTTCCAGTATTTCATCGACTTTCCCTTTCCCTATGTACGTCTTGTAATCCGGCATCTGCTTTTTTTGGATTTTCCTAATAATCACAAAACCGCCGAATGTTACGAGAAGATTCTCAAGTTCATTCAAACGCGCCATGCTTTCTTCTGGCGTTGTTTGTGGTGGGATGATGTCGACGAGGATTACTTTTGGATTCATATTTATGTTCGGAGTACCTCACGTGGATTATGCTCGAGTACGAGCGTGGATGAGCTTCGCGTGGATGTTGTTCGGAGTACCTCTCGTGGATGTGCTTCGCGTGGTTCCTATTTTATTATAGTAGGTTTATTACCAGTAACAATATAATAGGACAACGCTCGTACTCGAGCTCATCAACGCGAGTAATCGAGCTCATCCACAGGTCTGTACTCAGACCGACATCCACGCGAGTAATCTCGCATAATCCACAGGTTTGTACTCAAACCGCATTTTAATAAATAAGTTCAATATCCAAATCACTTTTTGCTCTACATTGGCAACTCAATCTCTGTCCATCAGGAAGATCCATCATTTCTTCTGTTTCAGTTTTATCTGTTAGTTCACCACTGTTTACTTTAATGGCGCATGTTTGGCATATTCCAGCTCCGTTACAGGCTGCTGCTATCTCCGCACCTTGGTTTTTTAATTGCTGCATAAGTGATTCTTCGCTGGTTTCGTCGACTTCGTAGTCTTTTCCGTTTAAATGTACCTTAACCATGATCTTTTATATTAGTTAGTAGTTATATTGTTGTGTCTTAAGCGCAGGCGAGGATAATCATCCTCGCTTTCAGAATTATGAATTTACTTTATCAGAAACGAAATGACGAAACAACCCTGAGGGATTAATCGGGACAGGCGAAATGACGAAATAACACAACATCAGATATATTTACTATAAAAACTTAGTTACAATGTATTTGTTTAAATTAGAGAATATATTAGTATGAATATTAAAACAGCATTTTTCTTAGCATTAACTTCACTTAAAAGAGGTAATAAGGGCACTCTTGCACTGACTGTGCTTATTATGATGCTCGCCTACGTTAATATTGTATTTATTTCTTCTATATTTGGAGGAATAATTGAGGCTATAAATAGAGAAGCAATTAATAATAATTTCGGTAATATACTTATAGAACCGGAAATTGATGAGAGATATATAAAAGATCAAGATGCAATAGGTTGGATAAGTACGATACCTGGGATTGTTGGAAGCTCTCCTCATTATATTGATAGCGTTACTATTCGCTATGATGAACGTAATGATTTTTATGATATAAAAAGTGGTAAATGGGTTATGAAATCTATAGATGTTGAAAGTGAAAAAAGTGTTACTCAAATTCATGAATCAATGATTGAAGGCTCTTACTTAGAAGAGACAGACAGAGATAAAATAATGATAGGAAAAGATATCGCTGGCGGATATAACGGAGCATTAGAACATTTAAGCCTTGGCGGTGTTACTGTTGGGGATGATATAGATGTGAGTTTTAGTAATGGTATACATAGGACATATACTGTAAAAGGAGTATTTGGCACTAAGAATGGTCAAGTCGATCAAGTGGCCTTTGTGACTAAAAGGGAAATGGAATCTGTCTTAAAGGTATATGATTGGGCATCAGAAATAATTGTTAAAATTGAAAATACAGGCGAAGAAGATAAATATATTGATGAGATAAGGCAGTTAGGTTTTAAAAATGAAAGTATAAAAAAGTGGAGTGACTTAATGGGGTTTACTGCAAGTGCGAGTGATAGCTTTGCGATGATCAGTATTTTACTTGGTGTAATTGGTACGATTATTGCAGGGGTTACCATATTTATTATTATATTTGTCAGCGTCGTGAATAAGAGAAAGCAAATTGGGATATTAAAAGCGATTGGAATGAGGGATAGTACAATAGTTTTATCTTTTGTTATGCAGGCTTTATTTTACGGTGTAATCGGAGTTTTACTTGGTATATCGTTTATTTTATTCGTCCTACGTCCATTATTTATATCAAATCCACTGGAATTGCCTATGGGTTGGGTGTCTCTAGAGGTAACGTTTAATATAATAAGAATTAGTAATATAAGCCTCATTGTGGCGTCTTTAGTTGGTGGATTTGTTCCTGCATTTCGAGGAGCCAGAGAGAGCATATTAAAATCAATTTTAGAATAATCTTAATAAAAAAATATAGTAATATGATTATTGAAGTAAAAAATCTGAAAAAAACTTATGAAGGAGAGGTTCTTACTCATGCGCTTAAAAATGTTAGTTTTTCTGTACAAAAAGGTAAGTTTGTAGCGCTTGTGGGGCGTAGTGGATCCGGGAAATCCACACTTCTTCATCAGCTCGGATTATTAGACACACCAACAGCAGGAGAAATTATTATTGATGGGGTTAAACTGTCGTCATTTTCTGAAGATCAAAAAACTGAATTTCGATTAAGAAAATTAGGATATGTGTTTCAGTCATATGCTCTTTTGCCGGAATTAACTGCTCTTGAATCTGTTTTTTTACCGCTTATGCTTTTAAGAATAAGTAGAGATGAATATAAAGAAAGGGCTTATGAGATGTTAAAAAAAGTAGGTCTTTCTAGCAAATTGCACCATTTGCCAAAAGAATTATCCGGCGGAGAACAACAGAGAGTTGCAATCGCCAGGGCATTGATTAATAATCCAATGATTTTGTTTGCTGATGAACCAACGGCAAATTTAGATAGTGAATCTTCGAAAGTTATTTTAACTTTGTTTAAAAAGCTAAATGAGGAAATTGGACAAACTATAATAATGGTTACTCATGAGCCGGATGACGAAAAGTATGTGGATCAGATAATACGATTGAAGGATGGAGTAGTGCAGAAATGATATGTGGTTAAAAAAAGACTTGCATAAAAAATTTATATGTGATACAATTCTTTTTGGTCGTAGATAGCGGTAATGCAAGTTACGAGTTTAGGCCGTAGATAACAGGCCTCTACCGCTACGAACTACACAAAATATCCCTCAGTTCCTCCAGAGGGATTTTTTTAATATCCGAAAACCTTTCAAAAAGGTTTTCGGCCTTTCCAAACAAGTGTTTTCGTCCTACAGAAGGCTCACTAAGCTTCGTAAAATTCCTTCACCGCGCATGTCGCATCAGGATTTTACTACGCGCGTTCACCTTCTTCCGGACTCACCTATTTTAGTGAAAGCTTGTTATTCGGTTATTGTATAGTAAACAGAATATCCCCTTGCCTTTGCCTTTGCCTTTGCCTTAGTATTTTAGTATGAAAATAATCAGTTGGAACGTAAACGGCATAAGGGCAGCAGAAAGGAAGGGGATACTTGAATGGCTAGATCATGTTCAGCCGGATGTTTTGTGTTTACAAGAAACAAAAGCACACCCGCAGCAACTTAGTAAAGCGTTGGCTGAACCCGAGGGCTATTACTCATATTTCCATTCAGCATCTGTTAAAAAGGGGTATTCGGGGGTGGTTACTTATTCTAAGAAAGAGCCAGTTAAAGTCGAATACGGGCTACTGGGAGAGAAATTTGATGAGGAGGGGAGAGTTATTATGACTGAATTTAAGAAGTTTGTGCTATTTAACGTCTATTTTCCAAATGGAAAGGCCAGTAGTGAGCGTCTTAATTATAAACTTGAGTTCTATAATGCTTTTTTAAAGAAGATTGATAGTTATAAAAAGAAAGGCAAGAAGGTTATATTTTGTGGTGATGTTAATACAGCTCACACCGAAATTGATCTTACTCATCCAAAAAATAATGAGAAGATATCAGGCTTTTTGCCAATTGAGCGTAAATGGATTGATAGAGTTGTTAATCATGGATACTTAGATTCTTTGCGTGAATTTCATACAGAACCAGAGCTATATACATGGTGGGATATGAAAACTCGAGCCAGAGATCGTAATGTTGGCTGGCGTATTGATTATGTATTTGTTCAGAAAGAGCTTAAAAAACATCTGACAAACGCCTTTATAATGCCGGATGTGATGGGGTCGGATCATTGTCCTATAGGGATTACCCTAACTTTTTAACTCTTTGATTAGCGATTCCAGATTAGCGAATAGTGATTTAAGATTTATTATAAAATCGCTATTCTTAAATCGCTAATCACTAATCTTAAATCAAAAGAGTTTTGTTCTAAAAGAAAATCCTTGACATCACATATTTATGTGAGTAAGCTTGCTTCCAGTTTCCGGTTTTTTTTATTTTGAATATTTTGCTATGACAAACAAACACGCTAGTAAACAGCACGGACTTCATAATGTAAAAGCCCTTCAGCCAAAGAGTAAACTCAGAGTTCGCAAGAATAAGGCTAAGGCTAATCAGCGAAAGCAGGAAAGACGTGAGATAATTAAATCAAAATAAAGTATTGACAAATTTTATTTTTCCTATATAATATTATCCTTTATAGTAATTTTTACGTTCAGATGTCCTCATGCTAAAGGCTGATTGTTGTCATTTGACACAAATAGAGATTTGAAATTTTATATAGCACTTGACGTTTCTAATATAATGGTTATTATAGATTATGTACTAGACGATCAAGTTTTATATAAAATCACAAAAAGCCCCTTCGGTATTACGATTTAACCCCCCCTTATCAATGAGTCCAACAAGTCAAACACAGCATAACACCAATGCTACTCTGGCTGTACTACAGCAGGAGAGCTTTAATCTCAAAGAGGTTATTGAGGACATGTTTTTAGTTTTAACGGAGAAGGAAAAAGACGTTATAATTAAACGTTTTAGTCTGAATAATAAGCCACGTCAGACTTTAGATAAAATTGGTAAACATTATTCAGTTACACGAGAACGTATTAGACAGATAGAAAATATTGCTCTTAATAAGCTAAGACGTACTGTAAGTAATACTAAGCTTAGATTAATTAATCGTTTGGCTAAGGATTTTATTGTTCAAGATGGTGGGGTGATGCTTGAATTGGATATTATTAATATGATTTTGCAGAATATCTATACAACTTCTCAAATTGATGGAAAAATTATTATTCTTTCTTTAAATTGTGATGTTGACCTTAAAAAGTCTCCTCGTACAAATACTACGGAGGCATTTTGGATGTTAAAAGAAATTAATTTAGGTGATATTCGTAAAATTACTGAAGCAGGACTTAGCGTATTAAAGAAGCATGGTGATATTATGACTGAAGACCAGATTATGCCAGCTGTGCAAAATTTAACTCTATTCAAGAATAAAGCTATTGTTAATAGTCTTATTATTTCTTGCTTAAAGACCGATAAACGGGCTCGATTAGTGGAAGGCAAGTGGGGTCTTATGGAATGGCGCCATGTAAATCCACGTAGTATTCGTGATAAAGCTGAAATTGTTTTAGATAAAGCAAAAAAACCTTTACACTTTGTTGAAATCGCTAATAGAATTTCTGAAATCGGATTCGATAAAAAAGTTGTTACTGTACAAGCAGTTCACAATGAACTTATTCGTTACGATCAATTTGTTCTTGTCGGTCGTGGTCTTTATGCTCTATCAAAATGGGGTTATGAACCAGGTACTGTTGCTGATGTGATTGAAAAGCTACTTGATAAGAATGGACCAATGAGTAAGAAACAAATTGTTGAAGAAGTTCTTGTTCAAAGAAATGTTAAGATCGGCACAATATCTCTAAATTTACAGAAAAACCCACACTTCGTTCGTGTTGGTCGTGCTGTTTATGATTTAGATTTGAAGAAGAAATAAATTGTTTTATATTTAAGTGAGAAACCCCGCCTTGGCGGGGTTTTTTGTTACACAAAAAGGCAAGATTTATAATTCTTTGTAGAGACGCGAGATCTCGCGTCTCTACGTTAGAAGAATATCTTTGCCTTATTACCCTTGCTTTTTAAGCTAATTTTTGCTATAATTATTAGAAAATTAAATAAATAAAAAACATGATTCGAATCATACAAAAAATATTTCTTTCACTTGTTATCGTTTTAATGACATCTATGAGTGCACAGGCTGTGATTTTTGGAGGTACTGTAGAAACAGACGAACCGGGGAGCGTAGGCTTTTGTTTGCGTAATCCAAACGATACGACTTGTGTGGATGAGGAGTATGGTACTATGTGCGATAATCCTGCACTTCAAAATGAGATTGAATGTATATCTGAAGCTGAGCAAGGTTCACAGCTTGCTAAGACATCTCTGCAGGGTTCCGGTATTACTCATACTGAAAATGCGGGTGATCTTATAATTAAATACGTAAACTTTTTATTGCCGTATTTAACATTAGCTGCGTTTGTAGGTTTAGTTGTTGCTGGATTCTTCTATGTAACTGCTTATGGTAATGATGAACAATTACAGAAGGCTAAGAAGATATTGATCTGGTCAGTAGTTGGCTTGATTTTGGTAATAATGTCTTACACAATTGTTCAGTTTCTTACTGGAGGTCTTATAAAAAGCTTAAATTAATTTAGTACTTAGGTATTATTCTTTGCTAGAATAAGCTTGAAAAAAATAAATGAAAAACAAATTATTTAAAAATTGGCTCAAGAAAATAGGTATTGTTATTGCTTTAATATTCGTGTTTTCTTTTGCTTCAACATCTGCTCATGCTCAGCTGAGAGATCCTGGAGACGAGTGTACCTCTAATGCTGAATGTGCAGGTGGTGAATTTTGTAACGCGAATAATGTTTGTGTAAGCATTGATCTTGAGGGAGGTGGAACAGGGCTAAGTATTCCCAGTCAGGGTGCGCAAATTAGTAGTGATATTGTTCAGGATAGGACATTTGGTGATCTAGTTTTGGATATGGTGAACTATTTTATCGGTTTTCTTGGCTTTTTGGCTACAATCGTTTTTGTTTATGCAGGTGTACTCTGGGTAACTTCTGGTGGGGCTGAAGAACAAATTACAAAGGCTAAGAAAATTATGACTTATGCGGCTCTTGGTTTATTAATCGTTATTCTTTCTTTTTCAATTGTTCGTTTTATTACAAGCTCAGCAGGTGGTGGTGAAACTGAATATTGTGATCCTCCTTGTGAAGCTGGTTATGCTTGTCAGGATAATCTTAGTACTCCTGTTATCGATTATTCATGTGTTGCAGTTGACGTGACTCAAGGCGGTTTATGCGGTGACAGCCTTGAATGTCCTCCTGGTCAGTATTGTTCAGTAGAAAACAATGTATGTGTTTCTGGTGTCGATATGACATGTGATTCAAATGAAGATTGTGATCCGCCAAAGATTTGTGACGATTATGGTCTATGCCGAAACCCAAACGCGAATGCGAATTCATCTTGTGAAGATAGTACCGATTGTCCGCCTAATCATGGATTTGTATGCAATTTAGAAACCAATACATGTGAAATGGGTGGTGCCGACTTTAATGGTGGTTTATCAATTGATGGTAGTGAAAGCGCAGGGTCTGCTGATGCTGTTCTGGATAATATGGATGACTCAGTTGATGACCTAATGGATCTTCTGGAGAACATTAATGACGACATCGATAGTCTTCCGACAGACATTAAAGCAGATGTTATCTACATACTCGGGCATGGCATGCTCGAGGATAAAATCGCTGGAATAAAGGAGTTGATGAAGGATACAAATGATCCTGCAGTACTTGCAATACTTGGAAGAATATTGGAGGCTTTGGAAAAATTGAAAGATTTGCAAAAGGAATTAAATGAACTTCGCGTGGTAATGCCTGAATCTGAAAAGACTATTAAATCCTGGGATGATACCTCAGAATCATTCAATGACTTAGTTGATGATCCGAGAAGTAGTATTAAATTACGAAGATTTGAAAAAAATTATCGTGATCTTGCAGAATTAATTCGAAAATTTCCAAAAGTCCTTTCGAGTATTTATGCGTCTCCCGGACAGGGAAATGTTCCTTTTACAGTTACATTGGATGGTTTGAATTCAATAGACCCGTCAGGCGGAACAATCAGTGAATACAAGTGGTCTTATTTAGATAATACAGGAACTCAGGTGTCTCTTGGTAGTGCGCCTGTTATAATTCATGAGTTCACAGAACCAAATACATATTCGGTGCGCTTACAGGTATCAACTTCCAAAATAGATTCGTCCGGTTATAAAACAGCGATGGACGGTGTTTCAACAGTGCGTATACGAGCTAATCCTCCTTCTTCCAGGGTTATATTTCGTATAAATGGTGTTGAGGCACATGATGTTTATCATGTCACACTAAATGAGGCAAAATCCGGTCTTGCGTTTGATCCTTCTTCAACAGTTCCTGCTATAGGAAGGACTATTGTTAAGTATGAATGGTTATATGGTGACACTACTTCTGAACAAAGAAGTACACCTACAACTGTTGTTCATAGTTATGATAAATCCGGTGAATATTTTGTAACGTTAAAAGCTACAGATAATCAGGGAACTGTAGATAAACGAATAGTTAAATTGTTTGTTAAATCTCTTGCTGCTAACATTGAATTTACTCCGACTGAAGGAAATGTTAATACAGAGTTCCATTTTAAAGGTATTAATTCGCGTTCAGACGATGGAGCGATTAAATCATACGAGTGGGAAATCGAGGATTCAAGCGGTAAAAAAGTGACAGAAAGTGA
>JAUXDO010000063.1 GCA_030618315.1 Candidatus Peregrinibacteria bacterium
GTCCATCAATTCGTTTTCCTACTCGGGAGCAGATGTCGGTTCCATCAATTCAGGATTAGGCGGTTCTGTTGGGAATTTCATATCCGGATCAGGAAGATCAGGCCCACCACAAGCTGTTAAAAATATCAATACAACAAATGTCAGTATAATTTTTTTCATAATCAACCAAATGTTAAATGATAAATGTTAAATGATAAATGTTAATTATACACTCTCCAATATTTTGATACCAATTCCTCAATATTAACCGTTCCATCAAAATTTTCCATTCTTCTAATCCATTTATAAGTAGTTCTATCAATTTTTATCGGACCTTCGATTTTAATACTTTTATATGGTGAATTTCCAATTATATAAACGGTTACAATCTGAGCATCTTTATCATCCTCAACATAATAGATGATTGGAGATTTGGAGTTATTACGGATTTTTAAATTCTTATGGCTATTCCTGTATATAGTTGCATCTAACCCAATCTCTCCTGCCGGGTACAAAGAGCCATAATACAAACTATGAGGATAACGTTTAATGATCTGCAGACCTGCCTTCCAGGAAGGATTAAAAATTATAGTTGCAGAACCGCATAAACCACCACCGAGTAGCCATTTAGCTTCACCATTTATAACTACCCAACCCCATTTATAATCCCACCATTTGTTATCTCCAAGCTCATACATAAAATCAATCACAGCGCCTGGTTGAACAATATCTCCACTTAATTTACTGGCACCATGTATAACATTATACCGTCTATTGCTGATATCCTTTGAATAGTCATAACTGACCGAACTAAGAACTTCATTCAGATTATTATAGATTACTGCCTGCCTAATATCATCCGGCATATTTGGCAATTTATTCAGAGGATGATTAAGTGCATAGATTTCTGCTTCTAAATTTTTAAAACTTTGATAGTAACCAGTTAATAATTTAAGAACATTATCCTCTTTTTTTGAACGAAGTCTTTTAGATTTTAGCGTTAATAAATGCTCAAATAAATTACTTTGATAAACAGGTAAATCATTTATATCATTGTAATTCTTTACATTTATATCATCAGCCTCCAGCACCAATCCCTCGTAAAAAGGATGATCGAGAAACTTTTTTGAAGTTAAATATTTATACAGAAAATTCTGAAAAACATAATGGGTTATTTCGGTACTCTTCAACCAATTATTGTTCCTCGCCTCAAGCCAGATGTCTTTATAAAGAGTTTCGCTGTCCTTTGTAGAAATATTCTTTCCTGAATTTAATCTATCCAGTTGATATGACCAAATAAGTAAATCTCTTTGAGAAGCATTTCTATATCGATAAAAATATTTGGAACAATTTAAAAATTCTAAAGTACAAATTGAAACATCACTCGATAAATCTATATTATCTGATGCCTTCGGGAATGCTCTAAGAAGGATTGAAAGCATTTTAATCCTCGGAACAGGAGCTTCTGCATTTCTTTGATGTATCAAAAGCCCATACTCACGACCAAATTCACTTGGAGTACTGGCAAAAACAGCACCAGCAGGAACCAAAACACTAATCACTAATGATAATGCAATTACAATCCTATAAATTTTTAATCTTGAATTTTTAATCTTGAATCTTTAAATAATATTATTTAGGTGTAGGATTTTGCCAACGGGATTCTCTGCCAGCCTCAATCCATATCCAGGCTGATGGTGTGTTTAATTTCTTTTCATTTGGAAGGCCATAATACCATCCCTGAGCTAACTCAACTTGAGTAATTGATAAAAATTCATCCTCTTCGTTCAGCAAAATACATCCCTGCCTATCAACCCATTCAGAATCTTCAATACAACGGCATTCAGTTTCAGGAATATACTCACAATCAGAAATTTCAGTATCTATACAAGATACAACATACTCTCCGGCAGTCTCATTACATAAATTCTTTTCTTCTTCATAGTCTGACTCCTCAATAATATTAGGACTTATCCAGCGTGATTCCTTGCCATCATAGGCCCAAATCCATGAACTTGGAGTTCCATATTTTTTATCTGTTTCAAGACCGTAATACCAACCTCTCCTTATATCATCTTCAGTAATATTCGGACGATTAATATCTTTATCGATTTCTTCAAGAAGCCTCTCCATCTCATCAACATCAAGATTTTCAATAGCAGCATTATGGTACTCCAAAACGCTAGCTTTAGCAGGTATCTTTGGCTTTCTGGTGAAATCAGATGTTGAAGTTTCCGTAAAGCCAGATGAGCAGGCAGTCAGAAAGAATAGAGAAACTATGATTAGAGAGAACACTCTCATATTAATATTTGATTTTAATTGCGATATAGATTCTACATTATGCTCCTTATATTGCCAAGAATTAATGTAAAAATAAGTGAGTTTGTAAAAAAGTGAACGCACGTAGTTACGATGCCGCTTTGGGTCTTGTGGGTCCCAAAGTTAATCAAAACGAAGTTAAGAGAGCTTTTTGGAAAACGAAAACACCTGTTTGAAAAGGCCGAAAAAGTTTTGGAAAGTTTTTCGGAACAAGTCAAAAACTCTGCTCGGGAGGCAGGGTTCGAACCTGCGAATGCCAGTACCAAAAACTGGTGCCTTACCACTTGGCGACTCCCGAGCGGAATCTTTGAACGTGAAATCAGTCTAACAAAACTTGTCGAAGTGTCAATTAATTATATTCATTCATAACCCTCTCAATATCACCATCAAATAAACTTTCTATAGCTTTTGGCAATTTACCGATTACCTCTTCAAGACCAATAAATTCATCATCTGTTATCACACCTAAAACATAATCTTCCAAAGCACCGGGAAATGTTTTTTTTGGCCGAATGCCTAATCTGATTCTTGTGAAATTCTGAGTTCCAATATCGGCAATAATTGATTTTACTCCATTATGACCTCCAGCAGAACCGTCTGATTTAATTCTAAGTGAGCCAAAATCGATGTAGGCATCATCATAAATCACAATTAGATCTTCTAACGGGATTTTGTAAAAGTTCATCAGTCCGGAAGTTGTTTTACCGGACAAATTCATAAAAGTCTGAGGCTTTGCCATCAAAACCTTTTCACCTGATATTGAGCCCCCAGCAATTTCCGCTTTGAACTTATCGGATTTTTTGAATTTATCGAATCCAAAATGCTTAGCCAAAAAATCGACTGCTAAAAAACCAGCATTATGACGAGTGCCTTTGTACTGTGCCCCCGGATTTCCAAGTCCGACAATTAACTTCATGCATATAATTTATCATATAATCAGCGAACGATGAAATTCTGAACGCGCGTAGCAAGAACCTGAAGCGACATGCGCGTCGAAGGAAGCTTGCGAAGCTAAGTGAAGAAATGAAGAGTGAGATCAGATATTTTGGAGGTACTGGAACCTTTTTTAAAGGTTTCAGAGATGCTAATCCATTTCTTTAAAGTCGAATTCACGTTCGCCAATATATATTTTATTTCCCAATTTTCCTTCCATTTTAATCATTTCACGATAAATTCCCACTTTTTTCATAATGTCATGCATACGGTAAATCCCACCCCTCTTGCTCATATCCGTCATTATCGCTAGCTGCTCAATGCGCTTTCCGGATACCAGGAATCCATCATTAGTTTTTTCAACTGTATATTTTTTGGCATCAGGAATTTCCAAATGAGGCCTAAAAATCTTCTTTTTTTGAGTTTTGAGTTTTGGATTTTGAGTTTTTCGTAATTCGAGGATTTCATCTTTTAAACTATAAAGAAACTCATCAATCCCCTCACCTGTTACAGCTGAGATAAATATAGGCTTCTCCTTTTTTCCGCCAGTAGCGAATCCGCCTCTGGCGGAAAACTCCTTTTTGATTTCATCAATTATCTCTGAAATCGTCGAATCAACTTTATTCACAACCAAAATCTGAGGTTTTTTTGCAAGCTCTTTACTATACGATTCAAGTTCAATATTTAATTTCTCATATTCATCACGTAGTTCTTCATGTGTAACATCGAGCATATGAACGAGTATCTTTGTCCTTTCTATATGTTTTAAAAACTCAATACCAAGCCCTTTCCCCTCGTGAGCACCTTCGATAAGCCCGGGAATATCCGCTACAACAAAATCAGTTGTATCGACTTTTACAACTCCAAGATTAGGGATAAGCGTTGTAAATGGATAATCAGCGATTTTTGGACGTGCATTTGATATACGGGAAATAAGTGTGGATTTACCTACACTTGGGTAACCGATTATCGCTACATCCGCAATTAACTTTAATTCCAGCTTTAATTCCTTTTCCTCTCCAGGCTCACCAAGCTCGGCAAAATCAGGCGATCTGCGTACCGAAGATACGAAATTCGCGTTACCTTTACCACCAAGTCCACCTCTCGCGACAATGATCTGCTGTCCGTTTTTTGTTAAATCTACAATTAAATCATTATTTGATTTATCATAAACCAAAGTACCTACAGGAACTTTTAAAATAGTATCATCTCCATGGGTTCCAAACTTATTTCTTCCTTGTCCATACAAACCTTTTTTAGCCTCATAATGTTTTTTACTGACAAAATTAACAAGCGTATTCAGATTCACATCCGCCTCAAAAATCACACTTCCGCCATTTCCCCCATTCCCTCCATCGGGACCGCCTCTGGCAATATATTTTTCACGACGGAAAGACGTACATCCGTGTCCACCATCTCCAGCCTTTACTTTGATTTCTGCTTCATCAGCAAAATGCATAACAAAAAATATTAAGTATAGCTATTGTACTTACAAAAGACGCTTAGGTCTACAAATTATGAAGCTTCAATTTTAATTATAGATAAGGCCAACACCATATAATGCCTCTGATTCGCAATATCATCAACTTCATTAATTGATGTACCACCTTTGATTAACTTAAGTGCAAACTGAATATCAAGATCTTTTCTTAGCTCAGCTATCACCAAAGTCTTCTCTGATTCTGACAAGCTGGATCTTTCAAGAGATTCCCCATTTATCATTCCATCTGCAATCTTAGAAGCAAATTCAGTTTGTTCGGTATTTAAAGCAATATCCATATTTTTTTAATTATTTCTTAACAAGTACCACATTATATATAAAACAAACTTATTTACAAGACAAATTTATATTTCATATTTCGTATAATTATAATAGAATGATTTAGAAAACTAATCAAAAAAATATGGACAGAACTCAACTTACAACTTCCGCTGATCTAACTCGTGAAGAAGTCGATTTTTTAATGGAAGAGGCTGAAAAAATGAGAGGGAAAAATACTGACGATTTAAAGGGAAAAGTTGTCGCTACATTATTTTTAGAGCCAAGCACACGCACAAGACTGTCTTTTGAGACAGCCTCTCACCGTCTGGGTGCATCTGTTATTACAATTGCCGATCCAAAAACATCTTCCGTAGCTAAAGGTGAAATACTGGCAGATACTATTAGAACTGTAGAAAAATATGCTGACATCATTGTTATGAGACATCCGGAAGTAGGATCAGCCGAAGAAGCAATAAAATACACAAAAAAACCATTCCTGAATGCAGGTGACGGAGCTAATCAGCACCCGACACAATCACTTTTGGATATTTACACGATAAAACGTGAATCAGGAGGGATTGATGGTAAAACAATTGCTTTTATCGGCGATCTTAAATACGGGCGAACAGTTCACTCGCTGACCTACATTCTTTGTCTGTATAACCCCACAAAAATAATTTTCATAAGTCCTAATGAGCTAAAAGTTCCTGAGAAATATATAAAGATGCTGGAAGAAAAAGGAATAAAACACGAAGAAACAGCTAGTCTGGAAGAAAAAATGCCAGAAATCGACGTTATTTACATGACAAGAATTCAAAGAGAAAGATTTGAAAGCGATGACGAATACAATAAATTAAAAGGTTCATACGTTCTGACTCCTGAGATTGTAAAAATGGGCAAGGAATCACTTAGAATACTGCACCCACTACCACGCGTAGATGAAATCACACCAGATGTAGATGATATGCCTCAGTCTGCCTGTTTTAGACAAGCGGAAAATGGTGTATATATGAGAATGGCATTGCTTAAGAACTTATCTGCTAATTATTATAAATAATACTGCTTCGCGTGGGGCTGGCGTAGTAACGCCGTGGGGCTACGAGGATTACCTCGTGTAGGGCTGCGAGATTACTCGCGTGGTACTATCTTATTGTTATTAGCAATATAACCAATCATAATAAAATAGGACTACGTCCTGTAATCAGGACAGCCCCACGTTTGTACTCAAACAGCCCTACGCCGAAGGCAGCCCCACAATTGTAATCAATTAGAACCATGAGTAAAATCCTCCTAAAAAACGGCCGAGTAATCGATCCCGAAACAAATCGTGACGAAGTCATTGATATTTTAATTGAGGATGACAAGATATATAAAATCGGACAGATTGAAGCCGAATATGGAATGAATGTTAATGATATGACTGGTAAGGTAATTATTCCGGGTATTATCGACCTTCACGCCCATTTAAGAGATATGGAACAGGCGGATAAGGAAACTGTTGAAACAGGTACAAAATCAGCAAGAAAAGGTGGTATTACCACTGTTTTTTGCATGCCGAATACTAGTCCAAAATTAGATT
>JAUXDO010000097.1 GCA_030618315.1 Candidatus Peregrinibacteria bacterium
TATAATGATGCGATGGCCGTTAATTTTGAATTGCCTGAAGAACTTTATGTCAATGACATTCCTTTCAACACCTGCCTTATCGCAGCAAAAGCGACCAATGGTAACAACTGCGATGTATATGCAAGTACTAAATAATTGTAAAATACAGTGTTGCGAGGATTGTTTTCATTGACATCCGAAAGAGGCTCGCGCTAATCACGCGGGTCTCGGCTTTGCAACCTCCCGAAGGTTCCTTTAATCATCTATCCGCTTTAACATTCTTAACTTGTTCTGTCATTTTAATCGCACCACGCACCCCGTAAATCACACTTTCTTTTTCTGTATTATTGTAATTAGTTAATCGACTAACCAGAATATAACTTTGCAAATCACCAACTGAAGAACTAAAAAACAATTACCAAGCCCGGATGAGGGATTCTAAGAACAGATACCGGAGGGAGGAGAAGCAGTTCGTTGAATAATTATCAATTGAATTAACAGTATCATTGACATAAAATGGAAACAACGAAAAAAAAGAAAAAGAGGAAAAAAATAAACTGGCTCTATTACATTGTTGAATTGCTGGTGGTTTTTACTGGTGTTACGGCGGGTTTTTTATTGAACACCTGGCGGCTTGATAATGCTGAAATTAAATTAGAACAAAAGTATCTAAGCAGTTTTTATAACGATATAGTTGATGATGAAGCCACGCTGGACTCCTTGATCATTCGAGGCCAAATAAAGGAAGACACACTATTATATGTTTTAAAAGAATCTGTAGTAAAAGAGGTACCACTGACAGAAGAACTGGCACAGACCATCGTAAAGGAGATGTTTTATCTGGAATGGTTTTCCCCATCAAACGACACTTACGAAGACATTATAAACAGCGGCAACCTCAACATAATCTCCGATTATAATTTAAAAGAAGAAATCAGCTCCTACTGCAAATTCACGAAAGAGGTTAAAAATGTAGAGCAATATTATTTAGACCATATGGACAATTATGGTTTCCCGACCCTGTACAAAAATTATCACCTCTACAAACTTGAATTTGTAAATGAAGAAAGCTACCAAAGTTTAGAATTTACCAATATATTTTTGGGCGTATTTGCGTTGTTGCAGCAGAACATCAAGATTTACAGGGAGGCATTGGTGAAGAATAGGGAATTGAAGGGGGAGCTGGAGAGGGTGTTGGGGAGGGATTAAGGCAGAAACATCGATCTCGAGTTCGTTAGATGGAGAGCCATATTCAAATTGATCTCATTTAATAATTTCTTTTTTCATAATTTTGTAAAGACAAGTATCATTCATTGCCTTCCTGAAGGTATATACTGAAATTAAAAATGTCCGAAAACTGGTCAAAAATTGAAGTTGAACTTATTGTAGCAGATTATTTTAGCATGCTGTCGGCTGAGTTGTTAGGAAAAAAGTATTCCAAGGCAGAACATCGAAGAAACATACTCCCATTATTAAATAATCGTTCTGAAGGATCAATTGAGTTTAAACACCAAAACATAAGTGCTGTTCTTATTAATTTAGGACAACCATATATCAAAGGGTATTTACCACGTTTCAATTATCAAAACCTTCTTGAAGATATTGTACTCGATCACTTAATAGGTAATATTAATATTGAGCAACAGTTTAGCCAATTCGCAAATAGAGAAATACTCATTCCTTCTTCTAATTATGATTTTGAGAAGATTCTTGTTAAACCTCCCAAATCTGGTCTTTTTAAAGAACCCGATCCACATTATTTAAGAAATCCAATAAAAATCAACTATCTTGAACAAGAACAAAAGAACCAACAACTTGGTCAGTTAGGAGAAGAAATTGTTATTCAATATGAGAAATGGAATCTAATACAGCTTGGCAAAGAAAAATTATCAGAAAGAGTGGAATGGATTTCTAAAGATCAAGGCGATGGAGCAGGTTTTGATATATTGTCTAGAAACCCAAATGGTTCAGATAAATACATAGAAGTTAAATCTACTAAACTCTCAAAAGAATCTCCCTTTTTCTTTAGCAGAAATGAGCTTCAGTTTTCCATAGACCATTCAAATGATTATCATTTATATAGAGTCTTTAACCTGGAAGAAAAAGCTAAAATATTTATTAAAAAGGGGGACTTTAATTCAATTTGCCATTCTGTACCGATGACATTCAAAGGATACTTTTAATGAGATTAACTCTCTGATAAACTGATCTTCGTTTATCAGATTATAATCGTTTTTAAATCAAATAATCACCCCTACCTCTCTAGCCAAACAGAATAATTCCCATGTTTTTTAAAGCTTACGATTTTGCCGTTTTCATCGCGTTGCAAAGTTAGGCTTTCGCCAGGCTCTTTGTCTTCACAAATGCGTTGAAATGAATCGCCTAAGGAATGTTTGAGAAAGGTGAAGGGTTTACCCGGTGATTGTACTATAAACAGATACTACATTTCCATTCCTTTACTACAAAAACAGGCTGCTTTAATAGTTATATCAGATCTTTTCCATGATTCAGTAAAAAGTTTCTCATTCGCCTCTGCCAACGCTGCATTGCCGGTTTTTTGGTAACAACTTAGTAAGCCTTTTAGCGCCCAACCATTGTCAGGATGTAATTCCAAATCTTTCATAAAAACCAGCTCCGCCTCTTCATACCTACCCTGTTCCAGCAGTAAGGCACCTAACGAATGACGAATGGGCATCATCCATCCCCAGGGCTCATCGTAACGGAGGGCATCGTCTTTTTTTACGGCTTCTCTTAAAAGGTCAAAAGCTTCATCATAGTTTTCTTTTCTGTATTCCAGTTCACCTTTGGCCATCAGCAGCCCTATGTCGAGGACTGTTTTCCCGGGATTGTTACCGACCAGGCGGCTATCAGGCACCTGGTCATAAGCATTTAACAAGGCTGTATATTCATCGGTTCCTTCATCCACCCGTCCAAGTGCAGCGAAAGCAACGGTCCTTCCGTAATGCCAAAAGGCCGTTGTAAGCAAAAGGTCTTCCGGTGGTTTGGGCAGATCTATGATCTCTTCCCACATCCCAAAACGAACCATCACGTGTATCGGAACTGCAATGAAGCCATCCAGAAAATCAGGATAAGCACGCACTAGTTCTAGCGGCATCTGATCAATCATAGTGTTCGAGGCTGAAAGAGCAAGTTCCTTTTGGCCGTCGAACATAGCGGCATAGGCCAAAAAATGATAATTGTGCGCCCGGTACATGGTATAAAAACCGCCGGCAGGAGCCCAGATACTATCTGCAATGATGGCTTTTGAATTTGCTATGATCGCATCTTCGTAGTGCCCGAGCCGGATATCAATATGTGAAGGCATATGCACCAGATGACCGGCTCCCGGAATTCTGTTACGAAGCTGATTGGCAGCCGGCAGTGCTTTCTCAGGATAGGGTGAAGCCTCCATAGTATGAATATAAAAATGACAGGCACCCGGATGATCGGGTTGATTTTCCAGCACATATTCCAGTACCGCAATGATCTTATCAGTACCCGGCTGCTGTTTGCCATCAGCAGTCCACAAATCCCACGGTCGCAGATTCATGAGGGCATCAGCGTACAATACAGCTACATCCATATCCCGTGGAAACGTCTCATAAACTTCTCTCATGGCATCGGCATATGAACTATCTAATGAGCGTCTGTCATCCGGGGCTGGCCATTTATAGCGCATCGACAGGGCAGTTATTAAACTATGTTCAACCGGTGTTGCATCATTCAGGTGATCCTGTGCTTTCAATATATTTTTCCAGGCTGCCACTTTGGCCATGCTATCCATTTCAGGATTGTTGATGTTCGGTCCGGAAGAAATTGCCTGTCCCCACCAGGCCATCACACAGTTGGGATCTAAAACTATCGCTTGCTGAAATGAAAGGATAGCTGCTTCATGATTGAAGCCGTAGTAAAGTGCTAATCCCTGATCAAAATATTTCTGGGCTTCTGTTGAACTTGTTGTAACCGATCGATGATACTTTGAGAGTCCGTCATAAAGAGGAACAAGGGGTGAATACGTTTTTGGGCTTTGACAGCCTAAAAATGTCAGCAATAAAAAATTAATACTTAAATATTTTATCATGGTTTATTAACTTTTATTTTTCCTTTTGCATTGTCAAATAAGGAATTTAAAATACATTTTAAGATACAGAATAGAATGGCTAATTAAAATTTCAATAAAAATAACAGAATATAAATCTGCAGAATTTTAATTAACAATTAATTAACAGAAAAGCATTCATCCACTTTTTCATAATAACCAAAACATTTGGTGGATTTCAATGTTTGGCGTGTATAAAATCAAATCTATAATTCCCTTACTTTCGCCCCATAATTTTTCAAC
>JAUXDO010000080.1 GCA_030618315.1 Candidatus Peregrinibacteria bacterium
CAGAGCAAGGCTCGATGGAAATGCAGGGCGAAGTTCAGGAAATGGCCATTGAAAAATTACTCGCCACTTCCTATCCTTTCGACAATATTAAAGAAGTTCCAAAAGGGGTTCGGGGTGCTGATAGTATTCAGACTGTCATCAATTCGCATCAGCAGGAATGTGGAAGCATTGTTTACGAGAGCAAGAACACAAAAAATTTCGCCAACAACTGGATTGACAAACTGAAACAGGACCAAATTACCTGCAAGGCCGACATTGCTGTTTTAGTTACACAAGCCCTGCCGGCTGACATGGACAGGTTTGGTGAAAAAGATGGCGTGTGGATTTGTGGATACCACGAATTAAAAAGCCTCTCTTTTGTTTTAAGGGAAATGCTCATTAGAGCCCATTCCGTTCAGACCTCCGAAGAAAACAAAGGCGACAAAATGGAATTGCTTTTCAACTATTTAACCGGCAACGAATTTGTCCAAAATATAAAGCGTATTGTTGAGAATTACGACGGAATGATCGACCAGCTTAATTCAGAAAAGAAAGCCATGTACAAAATCTGGGCCTCCAGGGAAAAACAAATTTGGGTTGTCCAGGAAAATATCTCCACCCTCTTCGGTTCAATAAAGGGCATTGCCGGTAAAGAATTAGACACGGCAAATGTGCTGCAATTATCGGATAGGCGGGTGGAGGAGTCATAAATGCATTTTGCTTTTGACTATGTTAGTAGCGATAATATTTGTTAGATTTGCGATGGTTTGCGACCAAGACTATTTTACGGTAAATCACATCTTCTTGCAATCAATTCTTATGGAATAATTGAAATTTAAAAGGTGATAGAAATTAAATATTCACTGTAAAACAAAAATAACGATGAGCAATTTTCCACCGGAAAAACCCGTTTAGTATGACAGACAATAATTTAAGACTAAAAAAAGTAAATGAACTGCTGGATGACAAATATTATGTCCCGGCATATCAGCGTGGATTCCGTTGGACGGAAGACGAAGTAAAAGCCCTCCTGAAAGATGTTTGGGATTTTCGCGAAAATCCACCAAAACAAGAGGAAGGGGAAGAAAAACCATTTTATTGCCTTCAGCCGATTGTCGTTAAAGTAAAGCATATCGACAAGGAAGTGTATTGGGAAGTAATTGATGGGCAACAGCGATTAACCACATTACGCATCATCCTGAACTACTTTAACCTTACCGAGTACAGCAGCAAGCCAAAAAAGCTGTTTGGTATCGATTATCAAACCCGGCCTAACTGTAAGGACTTTTTTAACGACATCGAAAATACCGTTTTGGCGGAAGAGAACATCGATTTCTCCCATATGCATGAGGCCCATAAAACAATCGACAAATGGTTTACAGCCAAAGAAGTAGATAATGATTCCATCAGGCACGACTTCCGCTCATCCCTTATCAATGACGTTAAAGTGATCTGGTATGAAACGAAAGACAATTCAGGTAAAAATGAAGATTCTGCTTCAATTGACATATTTACACGCTTAAACATCGGAAAAATCCCACTCACGAATGCCGAGCTTGTCAAAGCCCTCTTCTTACAAAAAGGAAATTTCCAAAAAGATAAAGCCACATTAAAGCAACTACAGATTGCTGCTGAATGGGATGCCATTGAAAAAATGCTGCAAAATGATGCGTTTTGGTTTTTTATTTACAACCCAGACAATCCCATAAAATATGACAACCGCATCGAATACATTTTCGACCTGATGCAAAACAAAACAAAAGAGCACGAGATCTACCATACCTTTAATAAGTTTCACAAGGAATTTGTGAACAGCAAAAAAGACAAGTATTCACGACCGGATATTGATACACTTTGGTTAAAAATTAAGAAATACTACCTCAGCTTCGAAGAATGGTATAACGATAAAACAATGTATCACCTGATCGGCTTTTTGATAGAGTACGGTTTTGATATCAGAAAGTTAAAGTTAATGTCTCAAAAAAAGACGAAATCTGATTTTAAAATCTGGCTAAAAGAAAAAATTAAAGAAAGGGTAAGCTATCAGGTTGATGAGCTGAGCTACGGCAATAAAGAAGTAAGAAAAATATTACTCCTTTTCAATATTCAGACCATCCTGGCTACAGAAAATACTGATATTAAATTCCCCTTTTCACGCTATAAGGATGAAGACTGGGACATTGAACATATCCGGTCTCAAACTGATAAGACAATCGCTGGAGGCAATCGCAAGGATTGGGTATTGGATGTACTTGAATACTTTACCGGCTTCAGGTTGCATGATACCAAAGAAGATATTGACAAACAAGAGAAAGCCATCAAATTACTGGAAAACGAAGACGATGTACTAGCAGCAAAATTACTTGAGATGGTACGTGCTGATGAAATTGATGATGAGGAATTTAGCAATCTGTACAACGAGATAGCGGTGCGCTTTGACGAAAATACTGACTTTGAGAATAAAGACAGCATTGGAAACCTTGCGCTCCTTGATGCAAAAACCAACCGCAGCTACGGCAATGCAATGTTCCCGATAAAGCGCAATACCATTATCAAAAATGACATGAATGGAATTTTTGTTCCGCTTTGCACCAAAAATGTTTTTTTGAAATCCTACTCAAAAAAATTAGGCGAAGTAATGTATTGGGGACAGAATGATACGAATGACTACCTGACTGCAATAAAGGATACATTGAAAGATTATTTACCACCACAAGAAGAACAAGATGACAAATAGCGACACAACCATACAATCAGGAGAACGACTAAGCTTTTCCAAACTTTTTATCGAAAAAGGCTACAAAGTAGAGATACCCATCATCCAGCGTGATTACGCCCAGGGTAGGAAATCAAAAACTGAAGTAAGGGAAACATTTTTACAAGCCCTCTACGACTATCTTGACGAAGGCAAGCCCAACCGCGATCTGGATTTTATTTATGGAAGTCTTAAAAAAACCGAAGAAACTTGCTTTATTCCCTTAGACGGACAACAGCGTTTAACCACCTTGTTTCTGTTGCATTGGTATCTCGCAAACGACTCCGGCAACATGCCCTTTCTTCGCGAATTTTTAGCAACAAAAGATGGGGATTCCTATAAATCTAAATTCACCTACGAAACCCGTACAAGTTCAAGGGAATTTTGCGATGAGTTAATCTCAAATGAAATTGACTTAGACAATCTACTCCCACCAGACGAAGATGAAGATAACAGCCTTTCCAAAACTATTCAGGATCGTGGGTGGTATTATCTTTCCTGGGGAAACGACCCTACCATTCAATCTATGTTAACCATGCTGGATGCCATCCATTCAAAGTTCCATGGCAAACCTGAGTTTTTTGATCTGCTGATTAACAATGAAAATCCGGTAATCACTTTTCTTTTTCTGAATCTTAAAGATTTTAAGCTGACAGATGACCTGTACATAAAAATGAATGCAAGGGGAAAACCCCTCACTACCTTTGAAAATTTCAAAGCTAAATTTGAACAACATATTGGGAACCTGTCCTGGAAAAAGTCAGACCAACGTACACTTGCATTTGGTACCGAAGAAAGAATGGCCTATCCAAAGGAATATTTCTCTCATAAAATTGACACCTCATGGGCAAACCTGCTTTGGAATTACCGGAATGTTAATGATATTGACAATACCTATGACGATGAGCTCATGAACTTCATCCGTATCATCATGGCCAATGAGTACGCCCTGAATACCAAATCAGATAAAGATCAGAATCTTGAATTTCTGATCGGTACTCAGGTCGCAAGAAAGAGGAAAGATTATACTGATAATTTGACCTATCACATGTACGAGCGTTTTGGAATCTTGACCGATAGTGCAGTTTCGTATTTGATAAATGCATTAGATAGTTTAAGCAATGGTGAAAAAGAAATTCATAAGTACCTATCTGAAACATTTTACTTCGATGAAGTGGAAACATTCAAAAGTGTATTAAAACATGATTTAACCCTTCCCCAAAGAGTCCAATTCCATGCTTACCTCAAATTCCTGATTTTTAATAAAGGAGTTACCAATGGAATCGATCAATGGATGAGGGTTGTCCACAACCTCACTGAGAATACAGTTATTGATGGTGCTGATGAGGTAGCCAGGGCAACTAAGTCTATTGAAAAGTTGCTTCCGGCAAGCAACAATATTCTTCAATACCTCACAAACAGCAAAAACCAGATTGATTTCTTCCTTGGAAGACAGGTGCAGGAAGAAAGAATCAAAGCACACCTGATTACTAAATCTGATGACTGGCAAGATACTATAGAAACAATCGAAAAACATGCTTATTTCAAGGGGCAGATTTTATTCCTCTTTGAATTTTCTGATATTTTGGATTACTATGAAAAACACAAGCATTGTGATTGGAGTAAAGATGAAGATAGCGTGTATCTTGACAGGTTTACTAAATATGCAAATAATGTAGCGGCCGTATTTAAAGCCATTGATCCAAGTTCTGCAAGTATTGATTATTTATGGGAAAGAGCAGTGCTTTCGAAGGGTGATTATTTACTCAATACATCTGCGTGGCGAAAAAATCTTCTAAGCAGCAGTAAAAACATGAGGGACTACAGTTGGAAAAGATTGCTTCGTTTACCGCCTTCCAGTGCAAAAGAATCTGATGTCAATTATTGGGAGACAAAAAGGTGTTATATACAGGAAGTTTTCGACGACACTGATTTTGATTTCAAGAATCTGACCCGGTCATTGTCAAAAATCTGTAAGAAGTTACCAGATGATTGGCGAAAATACTTTGTTTCAAATGCAGGGTTAATCAGATATTGTGAACAGGGATTCATCAGGTACAAATCGGAAGTTGACATCCTGCTTTTCAAACAATCGCAGCTTAACCATTACCACAGCGAGATGTATACATACGATTTATACTTAAAAGAGCTTACCGATCAGAATTTGTTTAACCCATTTTCGAAATGCTCCTACTATGCTGTAAAAGGTGGTGATGATACTGCCTGTGCTTACATTCATGGTTGGACATATAAAAAGAAACGTTTCGAGTTTAATATCTATTTTGACAATGAAGCAAACAAGCCCTTCAAAGTTTGGTTTTGCAAATCAAGAGGTACGAACGAATACGAAAACTATCCTAAAGATGTCCGCACATCATTAGAATCATTAAAGTATAAATGGATGCCCAAAGAAGGTTACCTGATATCAGCAAAAACAGAAAAAAAAGCTGTTAACTTGATAAAAAAGCTTTGCTCAGAATTAAACATATTGTAAGAAATGAATACCATTGGCAAACCGGAAAGAGAAACCCAAGATAGAGTTATAAAACTATTTAGCGAAAAAATGGACGACTCTGTGTTAAAACACTAACTTATTATTAATAATACTTGGCACTTTTTCACAAGCCGAGATTTGTATTTAAATTAAAAAATGAAAATATGATAAACTGGAAAAATGAAATAAATATCATTATTAAAGGAGTTGAAAATACTTTTCAAGCAAATGAACTTGCCTATCTTGCCGTGACTAGTAAAATAGAAAACCCTCTCAGAGATAAAATTGCATTTGAGTTACATAAAAAATTTGATAAAAAAATTGTTTGTAGAGAATGGACTAATAAATCACAAACTAAAAAAAGAACAGATTTGTTAGTATTGAATAGTAAAGAAGAAGTCGAATGTATTATTGAATTTAAAGCTCATTCTAATTTGAAGAGTATCGGTCAATGGGGAAAAGCAATGA
>JAUXDO010000121.1 GCA_030618315.1 Candidatus Peregrinibacteria bacterium
GGATTTATCAGGTATAACTTTTTCTTATGAAATTTAAAGTTGGTAAAAAATTATTTATCGGTGCTTTGGTTGTTATGTTTTTGCAAATAGCC
Organism: Candidatus Peregrinibacteria bacterium; assembly: GCA_030618315.1. Lineage (GTDB taxonomy): Bacteria > Patescibacteriota > Gracilibacteria > UM-FILTER-43-11 > UM-FILTER-43-11 > JAFGCT01. The sequence goes on from JAUXDO010000121.1 coordinate 93, forward strand.
GTGGCGCATAGAGCAATTATTCAGCCATTCAGTATGCCGCAAGATCCGACGCTTTTTTATATAATTCTGGGGATTTCTTTGATTCTTTTTCCGATTGTTCTTGCGATTATTTTTTCGTATTTGCTGGATAAGGTGAAATGGTTGGATAAGAAGTCATTTTTGGGTGCGTTTTTGGTAATTGCATTTATATTTGTGATTTTATTTGGTAGCGGTTATATGGATCTTTCTGGTTGGGTGAATAATACTTTCTTTGAATTGAGAAGAGATTTTAGAGATTTGTTTATATATACCGGTTTTCCTATTTCTGTTCCTTTGATTTACATTTTAGATTGGGGTCATAGTGAAAGTGTCTTTGTTATGATTTATCTGACAGGGATGTTCGTTGTATCTATTTTGTTTGCGCTTATTTATTCTCTTTTAACTAGAGCAGCAAAGAAAGGATTTAAGTGGTATAGGAGGGTTTTTGTCTCGGTAATTGTTGTTTTGTTTTTATATTCTGTTCTAACAAATTTATATTATTCTTATTTAAGTCATTTAAATTATCATAAAAAATGCCTTGAGGGTTTGAATCTTTTCCAATGTTCAGATTCTGAATATCTTGGAGGTGGTTATTATTATAGATATAAGGATGATGTTTATGCGAAGAATGTTTTTAGTCCTTTGCATGAAAAAGTTGAGGATTTTGAAATTTTTGAGGATGGTACGTTTGTTTACGCCAAGGGAAAGAACGGTGTTTATAGAATGGGACATACGCTTACGAGTCGTGTTGATGATTGGGAGATGCTGGAGGGTAAATTTAGCAAGGATGATGTGAACGTATATTATTTAAGCACGCCATTAAAAGATGTTGACCTAGAAAGTTTTGTGATTTTTGGAGAGGGTTATGCTTGTGATAAGAATGACGTTTATTTTGAAGATGACGTTATTTATAAAGCTGATCCTTATTCGTTTGCTATGACAGGTTGTACTGGATTGGGTTTTGATTACAGAGATTATTATCGTTATTCATCTCCGATTTCCCATTATAATTTTGATCTCAAAGAGTATGAGGATAAGCCATGTTTCGATGAGGTTTTTGCGACTTGTATTGATGCTTTGGAGGGGAAAGAAGAGGACCTTTATGAAGGTACTACTTCTATGAGGAATGCTGAAAGTCCGAATGGTAAGTTTTTTGTTTCTGTGGATTTTCCAAATGTTGTCCTGACTGATGTTGAAACTGGAGAGATTGCTGAATTGATGTCGGTTTTAGATACAACTGATGGTGTGGATTTTTTCTGGTCGCCGAATAATCAAGTTATTGCGATGACGGTTGTAAATCAGCAGGATGAAACGTATACGGAGACTTATGGAACGAAGATGTTTTTGTTAGAAATTGATGAGGATGGAAATTTGATGAATAAAACTTCTTATTCTATAAGAATTCGATATGAATGCCACGATGCGGGATGTAATGTTTCGTCTGAGGATTTTTATTTTGAGGATGAGGAGATGATTGTTTATCGAACTTGGGAGAGTGAGACGCCGTATGAGGATGCGGAAAATGACGATATGCTTAGAGAATTGAATTTAACCGAATAGAATGCAATTAACCACTGTTTTAAGTTTTTTTGGAGTTCTGTTTTTGATTCATTTGGTTGTTTATTTTTTTATTGCCGCAACTTTTGATATTAAAAAGCCTTTGGCGAAGGTTGGGGTTTATGTGCTTTTGGTGTTTTTGTCGGTTAGTTTTGTGTTTACATCGATTCTTCTTCGTTTTAGTGAGAATGTTGTTACTGAAACTCTTTATTTTATTTTTAGTTTTTGGATTGGAATGTTGATAAATCTATTGATGGCTATTTCGGCTGTTTATTTTATTCTTTTAATATTGTTTTTCTTTAAAAAGAAGTTAAATCGTAAAATTGTCGGAATTTCTACGTTAGTATTTGTATTTCTGTTCTCGGTTTATGGTGTGTGGAATGCTTTTAATCTTAAAGTAACTGAAATAGAGGTTGAGATTCAGGATTTGCCTGATGATTGGGTTGGGAAGAGAATTGTTCAACTTTCTGATGTGCATTTGGATGGCAATTTGGATGAAGATTTTTTTGTAGACGTTGTTAATTCTGTTAATGAATTGAAACCGGAAATTGTTGTTATTACTGGGGATTTGTTTGATGGATCTGTAAGTGTTATTGATCAGTACCTTGGATTATTGGATGAAATCGAAGCTTCTGAGGGCGTTTATTTTGTTACGGGAAATCATGAAGGATATTCGGGTGTAGATATGATTCTCGAAAAGTTGAAAACTACACAAGTTCGGGTTTTGGAGGATGAAATTGTCGATATAAATGGCTTACAGTTGATTGGGATTAGTTATCCTTCTTTGAGCGAGCCTGAGCCAAAAAATATTAAGAAAATTATTCAGGAAAGTGAGGAATATGATAAGGCGAAGCCAAGTATTTTGTTATACCACTCTCCAACTAGTATTAACGGCGATGTGAATCATTCAAATATGTATCTGAGTCCGGATATTGATTTTTCTGGGGCATTAGATCTTGGAATTGACTTACAACTGTCAGGTCATACGCATGGAGGGCAGATTTTTCCTTTTAATTTTGTTACGGATTATATTTACGATGGGTTTGATTATGGATTGCATGAAGTTGATGATTTTCAAATTTATACTTCAAGTGGGACAGGCTTTTGGGGTCCACCAATGCGTACTTGTAGCAGATCTGAGATCGTGTTGATTACCTTGAAGTGATTTTCATGTTATAC
>JAUXDO010000044.1 GCA_030618315.1 Candidatus Peregrinibacteria bacterium
GATGTTTTAAGCAGACATCCTGATAAATCAGTTGTATTCACTGTTTCTAACTCTCAATCTCTATTTGATTTGGTAAGTGAATGGGGTGGAAAACCTGTAATGTGTGAGGTAGGTCATTCTTATGTTGAAGATGCTATGACAAAACATGATGCCATTTTGGGCGGTGAACAGTCAGGCCATTTCTTTTTACCCGAGGATTATTACAAATATGACGATGCATTAATCACATCATGTCGCGTTCTTAAAATACTGGCTGATTCAGATAAAACTATTTCAGAGCTATTTGAGCAATTTCCTAAAACATATGATCAGCCGGAGATGAGACCCTTTTGCCCTGATGAAAAAAAGTTTGAAATACTGGAACAGGTCAAAAAATACTTTAAAGACAAATATCCAAATACAACTATCGACGGAATACGTATGGATTTTGGGAATGGCGGATGGGCTGGAATACGTGTAAGTAACACAAGTCCGCGTATTTCAATAACAATGGAGGCACAGACTGCTGAACATCTTGAGGAAATCAAAGATATAGTTCTGAAGCACATGAAGACATATCCTGAGATTGATTGGAATAGGTAACCCATCCCATCGCAGGCGATGGGATGGGTTGTGATTTGTTTGGAATTTGGGATTTGGATTTTGGTCATTCAGTAGTATAATATCTGTGCCCTTATTTTTTAAAATGTTTCGTCGTGGAGATAAAAAAACCAAAAGTAGGCAAGAAAATATTTAAAATACTGACAGGTGTTGTTGTTGGCGGAGCGATAGGTTCAATACTAGGTTTAACACTTGCACCAAAAAAGGGCAAAGAGACCAGGCAGTATTTGCGTGATAAATCTCTTGAAATGTTTCTTGAAGGAAAAGCGCATTTTAAAGATGAAAAAAAAGTTGGGTTTTTTAAACGTTTGTTAATTAAAGCTCTGACTCCTAAAAAGAAATGAAAAACCTGCTTCGAATTATATCGGTCTTTGTTTTTGCTAGCTTTTTTTTGGCAAACGGATATGCGGAAGAATTGCCAAACAGTTTGGTGTTGAAAACTGATTTTAGGATTTGGACATTGAATCCAAACAAAATGGATTTTCAGTCTGAATACAAAAAGATGCTCTTTAATGATTTTGAAATAAGCCCTCTGGATGAAAATGCGTCGATTATTGACGGACTTCTTGAAAAAAAGTCAGTTGATGGTCTGGATTTGATGAAAATTCGTTCCTATCTTGAAAATTCAGTCGCTCCAGGTATTGTAAGAGAAAAAAGTGATGTTACGATTGATATGGATGCTGAAGGAACTGTTACTTTCGATGGCACTGGCTTGTTTGGTCGTACATTGGATATTGATAAGGCTGCCGGAATGATCAAATATGCCCTTGAGAATGATATTGAGTATATACACCTTCCTTTATTACGGGTAGAACCCGTTGTTAACGTACTTAGCGAAGATTTAAAAACAATGGGTATTACCAGTCTTTTTTCATCAGGTGAATCTGATTTTAGCGGTTCACCATACAATCGTATTATCAATATCAACGTTGGTCTTGATAAATTCAGTGGTCATATTGTTAAGCCAGGGGAAGAATTTGTTTTCGGGGACATTCTTGGCCCCGTAGGTCCTGAAACTGGTTACAGACAAGAGCTTGTTATTAAGGGTGCTGAAACTATTCCCGAATACGGCGGTGGATTATGTCAGGTTTCAACAACATCCTTTCGTGCCGCTTTGGATGCAGGATTCCCGATTACTGAAAGAAAAAATCATTCGTATGCTGTGAGCTATTACACTCCTCATGGACTAGATGCAACTGTATATCCGCCGTCACCAAATCTACGTTTTATTAACGATTCTCCCGGTCATATTTTAATACAGGCATTTACAGTTGAAAAAAAAGCTTACTATAATTATTACGGAACAAAAGATAAACGCGAGGTTGTAATGATCGGACCATATTATTCCGGATGGACAGGCGCACCGCCTGCCAGAACAAAAATTACGGATAAACTCGCTCCAGGTGAGACCAAAATGGTCGGACATAGAGTGTCTGGCTTGGTTGCAACGTGGTACAGGCAGGTTTTATATAATGATGAAATCGAAGAAACTGCAGACTCACTTTATACAATATTCAGTAAATACCAGGCTCGCCCTGACTATTATCTTGTTGGAGCGGATAATGGCACAAGCTCTGGTGTGACTTCAGATGCTGATTTAGCGAATGGATACTAAACTTAAATTTTAAATTTACAATTTTCAATTTTAAAACTTTTTTTGTAAATTGTGAATTGTAAATTAATATTCAGAGCGTCCCTCAAGCGCTCTTTTTAGCGTTTGGCTATCAGCGTATTCAAGGTCTCCGCCAACAGGTATACCGCGGGCTATTCTAGTAATTCGGACGTCAAATGGTTTTATAAAACGAGTGATGTATGCGGCAGTCGCCTCCCCTTCCATAGATGGGTTTAGTCCTATTATAATTTCCTTTATGTCGTTATTCTTTACCCTATCAATTAAATCTGTGATTGTTAGTTCGTCAGGTCCTATACCTTCTACCGGCGATATAAGCCCATGTAATACGTGATAGACACCTTTAAACTCATTGGCTTTTTCAAGAGCTATCAGGTCAAGAACATCTTCTACAATGCATATTGTTGACTTATCACGACCTAAGTCCTCACAGATGGAACATTTGGCTTCCGTTGTCAGGTTTTTGCAGACTTCACAGTACTTAATCCCCTCTTTTAATTTTGATATAGTTTCACCAAATTTCCTGATATCATCATCAGTTTTTCTGAGCAAATAGAATGTAAGTCGTTCAGCAGATTTTGGTCCTATGCCCGGAAGCTTGCTGAATTCTTCAATTACTCTTTCGATGGTTTTGGGGATATGGCTCATTTTTAAAATTTATTCCAAAGAATTTGATTAGATATCTCATGATGATACCAAACTTCTCCGGCCTTCATTCTGGTACCTAAATCACGTGGACATCTATTTGCCGTTGCCTCCTTCAAATCTATGTACTTTTTTACATTCTCTTCTTTCATAATGTCTTTGATAAAATCACTGTTTTTGAAGGCTGAAATTGCGTGATAAATGTCTCTGGGCAATTTCTTAATCGGACGTTTATATATCTCATTATATTTAGTGATCTCTTTTTTATTCGCATTCATGCCTTTAAGACCAGCCTGCAGTATAAGAAAAAAAGTCATATATGGATTAGTATCAGCAGCCACTGAACGCACTTCCACACGTGCTGAGTTCTTATTGCCAATCGGTACACGAATCATTGAACCCCTATCTGTTGAAGAAACTTTAATCTCATTCGGTGCTTCAAAAGCCGGATCAAGACGTCTATATGAGTTCACACTAGAATTCAAAGCCAAACAAATATCATTTGCATAATTCAGAATACCAGTAATAAAGTTATGAGCGTCTTTAGATGCGCCGTATTTACCTTTTGCATCATAAAAAATGTTCTTGCCGTTTTTTGATATTGAGATATTTGTATGCATTCCTGTGCCATTGATTTTCATAATCGGCTTTGGCAGAAAAGTGGCTGTTAAACCAAGATTCTTGGCAATCTGTCGTGCAATTAATTTGTAGATCTGAACCTGATCTGCTGCGTACAGAATGTCAGTATATTTATAATTCATTTCAAATTGAGAAGGTGCCACTTCGGGATGATCCTTTTCATTTTCAAATGCTAATGCACGAGTTGCTTCTGCGAGCCTATCGATAAACTGCCTGAGAGTATCTTGTGGTAATGAATTAAAATATCCGCCCTTTGAAGATAGTGTAAATCCTGATTTTTCATCAAATGACTGCTCAGCATTCTCACCTTCAACTAGTAACCCTTCGATTTCCGGTGCTACATTTACTCTGATATTCTTCTTTTTTAATTCAGCTGTCAGAATTGCAATATTGGAACGATAATCGCCAATATAAGGTGTTCCCTCCTGATCGTGAACATTTGCGAATAGTAAAACTTTTCCATGTCCAAAGATATCTGCAGGCAACCAACGGAATGTGGACCAGTCGAGGACTAATCTTAAATCAGATTTATTTTGAGAGCTAAAACCATGAACAGATGAGCCATCAAAAGTTAAGTTTTTATATGATTCAAGAAGATAAGCCTTATTATAGTCGAGCATGTGAAACTTGCCCTCCAAATCGGAAAAGCAGACTGTTACCGCCTTAATCCCCTTTTCTTTTTTGAGTTCTTCAGTGAATTTCTTTTGAAAATAATCCTGATTTTTTCCGCCAAGACAATCCTTTTTCGTCTTTAAATTTCTCTCCTCCAACTCTGAATAACTTAACTCTAAAAAGTTCTGATCATCTTTTAAACGTGGTGAGCAATATGTGTCCATGTTTATTTTATTAAAGATTAAAGATTGAAGATTAAAAATTCTTGGTTATTCGATCCATTTGCCTTTTTACCTCACGATCTTTGATTGAATGTCTTTTATCGTGCTTCTTTTTACCTCTGGCAATACCAATCTGAACTTTAGCATACTTTCCCTCAAGACCGATTGCAAGCGGTACAACTGTAACCCCCTGAGTGTTTAAGTGATTGTTGATTTTATGCAGTTCAGATTCTTTTAAAAGTAATTTTCGACTACGAAATGATTCATAATCATCACTTGAATCGTGTTTGTATCTGGAAATATTTACGTTTTTTAAAAAAGCTTCACCATTTTGAATGCTGATATACCCGCCTTTCAAATTCACGTTTCCGCCCCGAATAGATTTAATTTCAGGTCCGGTCAGCATAATGCCAGCCTTATATTCATCTAAGACTTCGTAATCGAAATATGCCTTTTTGTTTTTTTGGATAATTTTCATTGATTTGATTATAGAGTCATATCGTCATTTCGTCACTACGTCATTTCGTCGTCACAACAAAAAATCCCAAGTTGCCATTCACTACTGCGCTAGTTAATCCAGATTACCAAGTGGGAAGGGCCGGTCCGCCGCGGCGGACGGTAAAACCCATAATCCCATAAATCTGATGAAAGAGTTAATGCACAATGCTAAGCGGTCAATTTCGAATTTTTTTGTTTTTATTTTATACAACTTCATTGAACCAAAAATTTGTTCAATAAGCAAATGGTTTGAATTGACATAAGGCTATACTGCTTTTCTAAAATAACCGAGTGATTTAATACTTGAACGCGCGTAGCGAGGAGTTGAAGTGGGTCTAGTGGGTCCCACGAAAAGCTCGCAAAGCTAAGTGAAAGTAGTAAATAGCGAGATCAGATATTTTGAAAAGGCCGTCCCGCTGAGCGGGATTGAAAGTTTTTAGGAACTACGTAGCTAGCATAAGACCGATTGTAGTCACCTCATAGCCCCATTGCAAATAGGTTCCGAAGAAAGAAAAGCCACTTACTCCCGCAATCAACCTATCAAAAATAATGAGTAATATAATATACATCGGTCCCTGAGAAAGAAATTTCTGATACCAATTTTCCATGCTATGAGGAACTATAAGTCCTATCAATTTTGACCCATCTAATGGTGCTATTGGTATTAGATTAAATAAAAATAAGATTAAGCTAAGTGAATATATCGCTCTGACTATTTCAAATGCAAACAACGGCATCGATACATATTTAATCAATATTGCGATAACAAATGCTGTTAGCAGATTACTTAGGGGTCCTGCAATCGCAATTAACGCTGTATCCCTCCTTGGGTGTTTAAGATTGTAGTAATTAAAAGGAACTGGTTTTCCCCAACCAAAGTGAGCAATAAATATCATCATTGTTCCCAGTATATCCAAATGACGCATAGGATTGAGTGAAACCCTGCCCGCCATTTTTGCTGTAGGATCACCCAATTTATAAGCCGTCCATGCATGTGCACACTCATGAACTGAGATGCAAACAGCCAGTGCTATAAATAAATAAATATATTGCATATTTGTTGTATGTTGTAGGATTTAAGTTGTAGGATTTAGGTTGTAGGATTTAGGTTATAAATAGGTCTTTAATCTTACAACTTTCAACTTACAACATTTCATTACAACATTTCATTTGACAACTAACGCCCTAGATGATAGATTTTCTGAGCATTTTAATCAACAAGAACATGTCTAAAGTCTGTGAAGTATGTGGCAAAGGCCCAGTATCCGGTCATAATGTATCTCATTCCGTACGTCGTACTAAACGTCGTTTTATGCCTAATTTGACTACAAAGAAGATATTTGATCCAAAAACCGGTAAAACAACTAAATTAAAGTTGTGCATGAAGTGTTTAAAAACCACCTCCAAGGTTTAAATTGGATTAAAAATCGTTCTTCTTAATAATCCGCCCTATCAGAAATGAATGGCGGATTCATTTTATCCAATCAATTAAGGAGAGGCCGCATAGTGGCTTAGTGCGCACGACTGGAACTCGTGTTGGCTCGCAAGAGTCTCGAGGGTTCGCCTGAGCAAAAGAGAAATGAAATGACGACTATTGCGAAGCGCGACCTCGTAGTAATAAAATTTTTCACGGAGAGATGGCCGAGTGGTTTAAGGCGCACGACTGGAACTCGTGTTGGCTCGCAAGAGTCTCGAGGGTTCGAATCCCTTTCTCTCCTCCATAAATTTTATTACGAGAATGTAAGCGTATCCCTTCCCCTCCTTCACAACATACAAACTAGGCCGCGATAGCTCAGTTGGTAGAGCGCACCCATGGTAAGGGTGAGGTCCCCGGTTCAAACCCGGGTCGTGGCTCCACAATTAAAAACTATTTTGACAAACATCACCTTTTTCTATACTCTTATCCCGCTCAGTTATTAACTATCAAATCATGCCTAGAGGAAAAAATACCAACGTGTATCTATCTTGCTCAAAATGCAAGATGCAGAACTATAAAATCCGTATCAACAAAAAAACTATTACAGGTAAATTGGAACACAAGAAATTTTGCGCCAAATGTAATGCTTCTACTATGCATGCGAGTGGGAGTGAGATAAAACACAGCAGCTCCTAACGTCGAAATTCCAAATCACAAGCACCAAATCCCAAACAACAGACAATAACCTAAGCTCAAAATGACCCAAACGAATACCCAGTATGATTTAGAAGAACGAACATTTAAATTTGCAAAAAGATGTAGAGACTTTGTAAAGAAGTTGCCAAAGACTGCTGAGAGTTTTGAATATGGGAAACAGTTAATTAGATCATCTGCCTCCCCTGCTGCGAATTATATCGAGGCGAACGAGGCACCGAGCAAGAAGGATTTTATATACAGAATTAAAGTCTGTCGAAAAGAAACAAAAGAAAGCGCCCTCTGGTTAAAATTATGTACCACTAATGATAATTTAGAATTAGAAAATGAACGGAAAGAATTACTTCAGGAGACAATTGAGTTACGAAAAATATTTAGCACAATCGTCAAAAAATCCGAATAGTTTTGTATTTGGATAATTTGATATTTGAAATTATTTGGAATTTGGTACTTGGAATTTGGTCATTTTGTTTTAACAGCCATCGGCTCTTAAAACAACACCGATGCTTTTTAGGATTATCTTCAGATCAAGCCATGGAGTCCAGTTTTCTATGTAGTAGATATCCAGTTTCACTTCTTCCTCGAAATCCAGATTGGAACGGCCTCTTGTTTGAGCTAATCCTGAAATACCCGGTTTAAGCGCAAATACCTGATAGTGATGTTTCTTGTATTGATCGACCTCTTCCGGTAAGTGCGGGCGAGGGCCTACAAGGCTCATATTGCCTATTAGAACGTTGAATAATTGTGGCAATTCATCAATACTGGCTTTTCTTAGAAAACGTCCTAATTTTGTAATTCGCGGATCGTTTTTAATCTTAAAAAGCGGTCCTTTTCTTTCGTTCTGCTCTCTCAACTCTGATTTGATCTTATCCGCGTCTATTCTCATTGAGCGAAACTTGTACACGTTGAATACCTTATTTCTGTACTTCCGTTTGCTTTTATAAATAATCGGTCCTTTTGAATCTATTTTTATTGCTATTGATACGATTACCCAAATAGGAATGAGAATAATTACAAATACCAATGAAAACAGGAAATCAAAAAATCGTTTCCACACGGCTCCCCATCCCTCTAACGGTGTCTGTTTTAAGCTGATCATAGGAACATCGCCCACCATTTCCATTTCCACATTAGTTCGCTGAATCCGAAGTAAATCGGGTATAAAATAGTATTTAATCTGGTTTGAACGGCAGTATCCAAGCAGGTCACTTGCACTTTCTTCATCTGCCTGAATAATTTCTTCAACTTTATATTTTTTTACAATCTGTTCTAATTGTTCAAAAGTTCCTACTATTTTTAAGCTGCCAATCTTTCTTGATTCAAGTTTGTTTGATAATGCTCCGATTATTTTATAACGCTTATCGTTCTTTAATTTTTCATAACATTGGTCTGCAATTGAATTAACTCCGACGATAAGAACACGTGTACGACCGATATTAAATTTCAATAAAAATGATTGCAGAGATAAAATCAGAAATCTGACAATGGAAACAAATACGATTGTAAATAACCATATATGAGCCAATGCAATTCTGGAAAAGAACAGCTGATGAACTACTAAAAAGTAATAAGCAATAATAAACATCAGCCATGCTGAAACCCACAGAAAGATTTTTAGGACAGTGCGTCCGAATCTTTCAGTCACTTTCATAGAATAGAGTTTTCCAAAAAAGATGAAAAGGATTATCAAAAATACTGAGGCAATAACTGAAAATCTTATATAATCACTCAGATTAGGAAGAAGTTCCGGGGCATATACAAACTGAACACCGGGAATAAGATCCGTGAATGGCCGAATATAATATGCCAAAAGCAATGCTGCCATAATGGCGATGAAATCAAATGGCAACCTTAGTACACCGAAGATTATTTTGGACTTTTTCATTCTCTTTGAAGTGCTCAAGTGTTAAGTGCTCATGTGCTCAAGTGCTTTTTTTCATAACAGGAAGCACTTTAAGCACTTAAACCTTGAGCACTTGAGCACTTGAGCACTTGATAATTTTAAACTCATAAGCCGAGTTCTGTCCCCTCCAAAATAAATTCGGAGATGAGTAGTCATCTATCTTATTCCCGAGATAAACTCAGGACGTTTAGCGGTTGCAAGAATGGATCAACGAGCAATTAATTAATTCCATTCTCCCATACAACCTTGCACCAGGTGGGGTTTACCACTCCGATGCGCTCACGCGATCGGAGACCGTGTAAATTAACACGGACGTTTCAGCCTTATCCCGCTAAGCGGGATGGTTCGTCTCTG
>JAUXDO010000012.1 GCA_030618315.1 Candidatus Peregrinibacteria bacterium
TACTTACTGGAGTTAAATCACTGATGCTATTACTAGTAAGCCACAGATCCGTTATACTTGTTAAATATTGCGCACCGGAAATATTTAAAATGCCTAAACCATAACTATTACAATTCAAAGCTCCTGTTAATGCAGCTGCCAACGCAACATCAATAATATCATCATCAATACCGTCTACTGCGATATCCACACATTGTTGAAAGTTGGTATCAGTAAATGCATAATGGATATTTGTGCGGTCGTGAATATAAGCTGAGCCTATATTATCGTCACCATGGGCGCCAACTATAATATAATCACCGAATTGATTAATACTATATCCAGTTGAGTCACCATTTGCAATATCGCTGGCAATTATTTTCCTCGTTTCAGTCATATCACTCCATCCGCCACCTGGTTGTTCAAATAGATAAATTGAACTTTGGTTTGGAAAATTATCGCCAGGGGAACCAATAGCAACATGACTATCTAATATTGAAACAGAATAACCGAAATAGGTAGAAGATATGCCATCACTAGCTGTTAATTTTGCAGTTTCAGCATTAGTAGTAACCCAGCCTGTACCTGGTTTTACGAATACATAAGCTGAACCGGAACTGGATCCACTGTCATCATCGCCATGAGCACCAATAATTATATTATCACCTGATATTGATATAGATCTACCGAAGAAATCATCAGTTACTCCATCACTAGCTGTTAATTTTGCATCAAAAGTACTAGTAGTAGCCCATCCTGTACCCGGTTTTACGAATACATAAGCTGAACCGGAGCTAGATCCGCTATATCCCGGAGCTCCAATGGCGATATTATCGCCAGAAATTGAAACTGAATTACCGAACTGATCATCAACTGCACCACCACTTGCTGTTAATTTTGCTATTTGATTCCATGTATCAACGCTTCTTTCAAAAACATATGCTGAACCTTCATCGTCGGTTGGCTCATTATCAGTATAAGCACCAATTACAACAGTGCTATTGGATGATGAAATTGATCTTCCAAAACCATCACCAGATTGCATATCGCTTGCTGTTAATTTTGCTGTTTCAGTCATATCACTCCATTCGCTTACCGGTTTTTTAAATACATATACTGTGCCTTCATTTGCAACTGATGCAGTATGACGATTGGAACCGATAAAAATAAAATCATCATTAACTGAAATAGATTCACCAAAAGCATCATTTAATAGACCATCACTTGCTGTTAATTTCGCTATTTGGCTCCATGTATCGACACTTTTTTTAAAGACATATGCTGAACCCGAATTATCTGTGCCATCATCATCCCCCGTGGCGCCAATAACTGCATAATCATTATAAATGAATACATTAATACCAAATTGATCATTACTTGCCCCATCAATTGAAGTTATTTTGGTTTCGGGTGCAGCAGCTTTCGTAACAACACTATGGATTGCTTGTGAAGCAATTAATGATATCACGACAAGCAAAACTGCGAAGTAATGTTTGTACGATATATTTTTGAGTAGGTTTTTCATGTTATATTTTTTATTTAATCTATTTATTATATCATTTTTTTTTCTAAAAGGCAAGTCACAAATATATTATGCGAAAATACTTACATGAATTCTGACTTGAGTACAGGCCTTTGGAGGCAATACATCCACTATCTCGTTCCCACTAAAGCGGGATCTCGCTCATACCGATTGAAATTTGATTGAAATGGATTAATACCAAAATCAACTTCAATCTATTTCAATCGGAGGGAGTTGCCGATAGACAGGGGATTGAGTATCCCACAGCGAGTACTCGAGTGCTATTTGCATTCAGCCCCAATCAAATCCAGCCAACTGACAGCCTTAACCATGGTATCCAATTTAGTGTCTGTAGTAAGAGTAATGCCAAAAGGCTCCAGTAACGCTCTTAATTTAATCTCAGTGTCTTCAATTCTGGACTCTTTAAGTCCTCCCCAGTTTTCCTGAAGTATTACGATATCGAGCAAGTTAATACCCTCAAGTCCGTCCAAATTAGCAAATTCCCAGATTTCCCATAATTCATAACCATTAATTGATATATTACCACTTAGTAAATTGCCCCACTCGCCTATATCACCAAGATTAATCTTTCCATCTTCATTGAAATCTCCATACCTAAAACTTCTATCAAATTCCAGCCCAACTTCAGATGTGTAAATAGTATCAAAAGGCTTCAACTCTTTAATAGCATTATTTATTTGCAATGTAGCTATTTTAGGAAGAACAAATCTTTCATCAGCAAGTTTGATTTTTAATGTGTAATCATCACCTGAAATAAATTCACCGATTCCTACGGTCACATTTCCAAATATATCTGTATTGGCATTATATGTTTCTAGCAAGTTATCATCAGCATCGTATTTCTCGATTGTAATATTGGAAGAATGACTTACTCCCTCAAAATAATCAGCTCCAATCATCTTCATTATTTCCATATCAGAAGTATCAAGCTCATTAATATTTAGTTTATTTACAAAATTTCCAACCATCAACTGTTCATTTTTGGCATAAGTTTGAATACTTTTGCTAAATTGGATATCATATTTGATATCATTTATCATCTCAGATGTTTTTGCCTTAATATAATCCTCACTTAATTCAAGATTAATCATTTTTACAAGCGGAGGAACAATAAGTTTTTGCCTTAAGGTGATTTCATTTATTAAACGCAGGTCATTTTCACCATAGCAGGCAATAAGGCATTCCAGTGCATGGTCCGCATCTATAACCTGGAAAAATTCTTCTCTGACTTCTTCACATGACCTAATGTTATCATAAGCTGTTTGTTCATTTTCAATAAACAACTTTCGGAACCTATCCATCATAAGGTTGTTATAAGCCTCCTTTATTTTAATTTTAAGATTCAAAGTAACGTCCACATTAGTACCTGCGGGAATTATAGGGTCAATAATCACTTCTGCCTCTGTACCTTTTTTGACCTGACCGCAATTTTCAGTAACTATCTGATATTTATAATTTTTTGCATTATCACTTAATGGAATTTTTGTATCTGTCCAGCTTGTTGCCTCAGAATTAATTTCAAATGATTGATCATCAAGATAGATGCCACTTTTATTTACTTTTCTTATAACTTTTATACTGCCGGAAGAATTTCCATTGTTTTTAAACAAATTGTAGTAATAATTTGAAAAATAAGAATTTTCATAACCGGATGATTCAATAAGTGTATTTTCCAATGAAAGAAGATCGTCAATAAAGTTAATAATCATTGAATTTATTTCAGGGTCAGCATTCATTTCTTTAACTACTTTTAAAATTCTTTCTGACATTTCGTTGTCACATACATCAGTATTTATTGTCTCAAGCTTATTATCAATCAGCTCTTTAAGGGGACTGGATGCTTCACTGTATATATGATTTGCAAATACGTTTTGAAGTCTTACGTTATTTGAACCGATAATTGCAGGCGGATAAAGTGCCAGGTAATCAAAAAATATCTCAATTTTCTGATTTGGATTGATATCCATAAGCCCTGATTGTCCCCATTTTAGTGTTACAGCAGGATTGCCGTCTAATTGAGTAACAATTGCATCTTTTATATCTAGCTGAGTCGGCAATGGGGTACATTCGATTACTGTTCCTTCAGAGGTAATATTGGGTGTTTTATCTCCACTACCACCTCCGGCTATAGCTGCATCAAGCGTTTCTATTGCTCCTGCTTCAAGTTCTCCTGATGGTCTTGCATTACCTAAAAAATCAGTAGCAGGTGTAAGTGAATCCGCAGATGAAATTTGGTAATTTGTGTATTCAGTATCACTTAATGAAAATGCTGTTCCCACCTCCATACATGGTGCAACTGCAGCAGCATAAGCATTTGGAATAAACAGTCTGGCAAATATAAATGACTTACTATTAAATGCCACTATGGGGCATTCCATCTTCAAATTCGCATTATAGCTGTAGTCATAAAAAAACGGGATTGTTAGCTTTTCATGAAAGTTGTTTCCATTTCCAAAATCCGCAGCGACTTGATCTGTAAGAACTCCTGTTGTAGTGGAGCCATTTACTTCTACTCCAGATTCGTAATAGATTCCAGCTGGTACAGCTAAATCATTGTAAACGATATTTTGTTTAATTATTGTGCCCGTAGTAGGCCCACCCTTTCCAGCCATTACATATATATCACCCAAGCTTGAAGAGCGAACTCCGCCACAGTTATTATAAAGTGTGTTGTTGATAATTTTTGTATTGGTCATACCACCAAAAACATACAACCCACATGAAGTAAAACCCTGGTCATTATCAATCAAAACATTGTTATAAATCTTAGTATTGTCATAGTTACCCAATACTGCTATTGCTTGGGAATTATTGTTGTATAGATAAGAGTTCTGTACCGTAATGTTGGAGTTATCAACCCATATTGCCCCCGTACCATTATCTGAATTTGTTATCTCAAAACCATCTATAATTATGTTCTCAATATAGATTCGCAAATAACCATTATTAATAATAGGATTACTATTCCATGGTTCAATACTGTAGCTTAGCGCTGTAAGACCAGCAGGTGTAGATTCAAATCTAATATGCTCATTTGCACCTTGTAAAGTACCTTGAACTTTTATTGCTATATCTTTTGGTGTAGCGTCTGTGGCTGCTATACTAAAGGGAATTGAGTTAAAAACTCTTTCAACTGTATTACATGGCGCTATCACACTACATTCAAGATTCGGTGTGCCAAGGGAGTAATCAACATAAAAAACAGGATTATCCAGCGTACATGCACTTGAACACCCATCGCCATCAATTAGATTTCCATCATCACATTGCTCTCCAGACTCTATAATACTATTACCACACACTGAAACTGCTGCTGCTTTTGTGACAGGGTTATTAATTACAGATGAAGTAATCAATAACATCATTACAAGTAAAACTGCAAAGTGGTACTTTTTTGATATTTTTTGTATTATTTTTTTCATGATTATTTTTATTTATTCTAATAATTATACCATTTTTTATCTAAAAAAACAAGAGTATTTGCCCAATCTAAGACAAAAACGCTTATTGCCTAATTACTGCGAAAAAACAGGAATTGTCATTACGCCATAACGTCATTACGTAATTCTTTCATCATATCAATCCTCTTCTGAATCAATTCCTGCGTTCCAATATCTTTTCTGTAAAAAACCGGTCCATCCACAGCTTCGACACCGATTTGTGCAAGTTTTTCAGCTTCTTCAATTGTGTCACCGATTCCAACAAAAGCAATAGTCCTACTGCCTCCAATAATTAATCTGCCGTCGACTTCATTAACCGATGCAAAGTATTTTTTTACCTCATCCGGCAGTTCACCAATAGTGAATTCAACACCTTTTACAGGATTAGTCGGATACCCCTCGGGTACAGCATATTTGCAAACAGTAGCTTTGTTTGAAAATTTAATATCGAGTTCATTTAAATTTCCGTCGATTATTGCCTTATTAATATCTACAAAATCAGTTTCCAATAACACTAAAGCATTCATTGCTTCCGGGTCACCAAGGCGTGCATTATATTCAATAAGTTTTACACCGTTTTTTGTGGCGATAAAACCGCCATACATAATCCCTTTATAAGGTTTTCCCAGTTCCTTCTTTAATGCTTTTGCCGTTTGAACGGTGATTTCGTGAGCATCCACCAAATCCTTATCAGTTAAAAATGGGAGATTGCCAGGATAATTATATGTTCCCATTCCGCCGGTATTTGGCCCTGTATCGCCCTCAAACGCACGTTTGTGATCCTGAATCGGAGGCATATCAATAACATTTTCACCGTCCGCAAAACTCATCAGACTAAATTCCTGACCGACAAATTTCTCTTCAATAACAACATGTCCATCAGAAGCAATAAATTTAATAGCAGATTCAATTCCTTCCTCAGCCGTATCAAAATGATCACCCTGAACAAGTACACCTTTTCCACCATGAAGTCCGTCAGCTTTTACTACAAAATCACCAAGACTTTTTGCATACTCAAGCATACCTTCATCACTTGTAAAAGTTTTAAAGTCCGGATTGCCGGGAATGTTATATTTTGCAAGAAGTTCACGGGTAAATGATTTTGAACTTTCCAATTGGCCTAAAGCTTTAGTAGGTGATGCAGAAGGAATTCCGATTTTATCTAACTCATCAACAACTCCCTCAGCAATCGGATTTTCGGGTCCGATTATAGCAAAGTCAGGTTTATTTTGTTCCGCAAAAACCCTCACTTCATCTGGATTATTATAATTACCAACATGATAAATGCTCGCTAGCTTTTTTATTCCAGGATTCATTCCGCTGGCAAAAACAAAAAGTTCATTACACCTTGGTGACTTAGTCAGTTTTTCCGCCATTATATGTTCACGGGCACCATTTCCTATTAACAAGATTTTCATATTTATAATTATTATAAACAATTTACTCAAATCGATTATCCGTAGGCGAGGATAATTATCCTCGCTTTCAGTTTATCGGTTTTTTAAAGGTTTTCGGATTAAACTAGATTCAATTGATCATCAGCCTCTTCATCATCAAGTTTCTCTTCAACAACTCCACATGACCTCTGCGTTCTGCGTGCTTCAGCATTTTTCTGCAATGTTTTTTCATCAATATCTCCTGTCTTATAATCTCCGTCAAAACAAGCCATACACATATCTTTAAGTTTTGGGTTTCCGGTCAGACAATCTTTTTTGACATCATTAATATCGCCATAAATCAGACTATCAGCATTAATAAATTTTCTAACCTCTTCAACTGTAACGTCCGAAGCTATTAATTCCTGTCTTGTCGGAATATCAATTCCATATAAACATGGGAATTTAACTGGCGGAGCATAGGATACAAAATGAATTTCCTTAGCACCCGCTTCGCGCATGACTTCAATAATTTTTTTCGAAGTATTTCCTCTTACAATACTGTCATCAACCAAAAGAATCTTTTTGCCATTGATTTCCAATTTCATCGGATTCAATTTGTATTTAATCGATTTTTTGCGAACTTCCTGACCGGGCATAATAAAAGTCCTTCCAATATATCTGTTTTTAATAAGACCTTCCCTGTATTTAACTCCAAGCTCTTCGGCAATAGCAAGCGCGGCAGTACGGGATGAATCCGGTACAGGCATTACTACATCAAAATCAATATTTGCCTTCTTAATCTTTTTTACAACAGATTTACCCATTCTAATGCGGGTTTTGTATACTGAAATTTTGTCTAAAACTGAATCAGGTCGGGCAAAATAAATATGTTCAAAAATGCATGGGGTATGTGTTTTTTGAGTGATAACTTTTGAATGAACTTCTCTGGTTTTTTCATCAATAAAAATAGCTTCACCTGCACTTACATCCCTAACTAATTTAAATCCTAATAAATGCAGTGAAACAGATTCAGAAGCAAAAATATAGTCAATACTTAAACCGGATTTCCTTTCACCAAATCTTAATGGTCTAATTCCATGCGGGTCACGGAAAGCAACCATTCCATAGCCGGCGATATACGCACAAACACTATATGCACCCTTTGCTCTTTCCTGAACACTTTTTACAGCTTTCCATATATGCTCAGGTTTCAATATATCAATATTTTGTCTGCTAAGTGACTTTGTAAATAAATGGAGGATGATTTCAGCGTCACATTCAGAATTAATTAATCTATGGTCTTTTTCAAAAAGCTCTTTCTTAAGTGCAGGAGAATTAAACACATTTCCATTATGAGCAAGCATTACGCCAAAAGGGGATTGACCCAGAAAAGGTTGGGCATCATCTGCGCCACCAGAGCCAATAGTCGAGTATCTTGTATGTCCGATTCCAACACATCCAGTCAGATTTCTCATATGGCGTGTATGAAAAACATCCCGTACCAAGCCAAGACTCTTTCTGATACGAAACTTTCCATCATAAGTCATCATTCCACAGGCATCCTGCCCACGATGCTGAAGCGTTACAAGTCCGTCGTATATATCCTGCGCAACAGGTCCGCTGTTGATAATTCCTAGAAGTCCACACATATTAGTTAAATTAAAAATTTAAAAATTCCAATTTCCAAATCCTAAATTCCAAACAAATTACAATATTAAATACTTAAAGTCCAAATATATTTGAATTATTATTGAATTATTTCCGATAATGTTTGAATTTTGAAATTTGATCATTGGGTATTATTTGGAATTTGGGATTTGGAAATTGGTCATTGCGAAGCCTTTTGTCTTTCAGTAGCTCTTACAGTATTCAGAATCAAAGCAGCAACGGTCATCGGTCCAACACCGCCTGGTACAGGAGTAATGTAGCTAGCTTTTTTACTGACATTCTCAAAATCAACATCACCGCAGAGTTTTCCGTCATCATTTCGATTCATACCAACGTCCACAACAACCACTCCATCTTTAACCATATCTGCTGTTATCAGATTAATTTTACCAACAGCCACTATTAAAATATCCGCACGTTTGGTGTGAGCGGATAGATCTTTTGTATGAATATGGCATGTGGTTACGGTTGCATCGCGGTTGAGCATCATCATGGAAATCGGCTTACCAACGATATTACTATGACCGACTACAACGACTTCTTTGCCTCGAATCGGAATATCGTAATGATCCAATAGCTTAACGATTCCAAGTGGTGTTGCTGGTGGCAGGTCTTCAAACTCAGGACTTAAAAACATCTTTCCAATGTTATACGCATGAAAACCATCTACATCCTTGCTTGGGTCAACAGATCTGATAACATCCGGTACATATATATGGTCCGGAAGAGGAAGCTGTACAATAAGTCCATTTACATTTGGATCCTGATTAATATCATCAATTTTTTTAAGTAGATCTTCCTGGGTTATTGTAGCCTCAAAATCATGTTGAATATATTCAATTCCTGCTCTTTCGCATGCTTTCTTTTTATTCCTTACGTAAGCCATCGAGGCAGGATTTTCACCAACCAGAATAACGGCCAGCGTAGGACTCAGCTTTTCAGCCTTATCTTTAACAGAATCAACCAATTCTTCCGATAGCGCTTTGCCGTCCAAGATAGTCATGGATGGGGAGGTCAAAGAAAATAAAAAATTGCCTCTAGGAGGCGAACTTCAGTATAGCAAATAAAACAAAAAAGTAAAAAAAGTAAAATAAAATGTTGACATTAATTAATAAATATTGTATAATAAGATTAACAACAAAAAAATATTACTTTTTAATACGAAAAAATATGAAACATTCAGAAGCAAATAATAAAGATCGCTTAGTTGATACTTGGGCCAATAAAGCTATGCAGGCGCGTGGCGAGGAGCCGATTATTTCTAACAAATCTCAGGCTGAAGACAAAAGTCCATTAGTTGATACTTGGGCCAATAAGGCTGAGCAGGTACGTGCCAGAGCAGATAAATTTAACCAAGTTGAAGGACAAAACAACGGAACATTAGCTAGGGAATTTAATAGTAGACGCGAAAGAATAAAACACTTAGCGGAAACAGCTACTGCAGAAACAACTATTAAAGATAAATCAAAATCAAAGAAAAAAGTCGCTTAATAAATTTATATAATATTTATTAACTAAAGCAAAAATAATATGGATACAGAAACAAGTAAAACAAATCCAAATGACAGAGTCTATGCAGGTTTTGCCGCTATTTTAAAAGCAATGAAGGATATAGACGGAGATGAAGCAGTATTTCTAACAGAAGAAATATCTGGGTTAAGAGATAGATTCGAAAATCTAACATCAGGCAAAAGAGAAAAATCAATTGATGCAGAAAATAAAGAAAGACAGGAGTACATCACCAAGCTTGTCTTTAAAAACGGCAACCCTAAGGAGGGGCTAAAAAAAGAAACCATAGTATTAACTAAGCAGGATGCAGAAGAAATGAAGAATTTAAATATAAATACTCATTATAGCGGTGAGGTCGTTCTTGGGCTTGATATGTTTAATCAGCCAAACGTTAAAGTACAGTTTCCTGACGGTTTTTCTGGTCAGATTTTTATAAAATATTCTCCGGAAAATGAAGAAATCGAATACCTTTTTGATACAAACCGCACAAGAGAGGAGAAAGAAAAAAAATAACCCGCAGTCTTATAAAATAATTATAAAAATATTTAATAACATAATAAAAAATGACTGGAAATAAAGATAAAACAAGAGAACCGGGTTTCGATACATTAGTAGAGCAGTTGGAGAAGCATGGAAGCTACGAAGCTGATGCATTAGCTTCCAATATTAAGAGTATTAGACAAAGAGCTTTACGTCTTGTAAGCGGTGAAGATCAAGCCGAAAAAGAGAAAGATGCTGAAAAGAAAAGACAATTTATTATTGGTCTAGCCTACGCTGATGGAGATATGCAAAATGGGCTAAAAGAATCGATTGGTTTGTCTAAAAGCGATCTGGATAAAATGGATGAAGCAGGAATAGGATTTACTTATTCAGGCGATGTTATGTTTGGCATGAGCTCACATAGCGATATTATTCCTTTTATACTGCCCAATGGTCATACAGGAGCATTATACATATCAATTAACGCAGAAAGTGGTGAATTTAAGTATGATTTCCGTAAAGATATAAAAAGAATAGAGGAGGAAAATAGATTATCAGTTGCAGGTGGTATAGCTTAGTATTTGCTAAAAGATTTTTTTAGCATTGACAAAACACAGTATTATCTGTTAAAATAACTCTCCTAATATTTATTTTCCATTTTAATCATGACTAGAAAAAGTTCAAAAAATCGCGAAAAAGCATTTTTAAGAAAATGCAGAAGCAAGGAAACTCCTGAATTAGAAGAGGAGCTTGGAAAAATTGAAAACACTGAAGGTCAATTGCCAAGCAAGGTTATCAAAAGAATCGAATTAATTAGAGCAGTATTAGAGGAACGAAGTGGCTCAAGAGTCAAAATTTTTAATGCTGTTGAAAACGTATAATTATGGAAAAATCTCCAAAAATCAATGGCAATAATATTGATTTTGGAAGTGCAACATTCAGTCAACTAAAAGGACTTTCATCTGAACGTCTTAGGCTTGGTTTAAGAAAATTAACCGGCAAATCTAAAAAAATCAAAAAGCAGGTAAAACTAATAAATGATCTTCTGCGAGGCGGGACAGAGGTTTTTTGTGTTCTGGATGCACGCACAAAAGCAAAAACAGTAATTCTCAGGGGATCAGAAGCAGAAAAGAATTTTACAATAATCCATCATTCATCATTTGGAGATGTGGAGCAAGATTATCCGGATGATAGATTTAACGAAGCCGTAAGTGATGCAAAATGGATTGGCCAAAGCAACGAAGTCTAACTATAGTTTTTCCGAAACAACTCCCCAAATCTCATCATCACATACAGGAATGCTCCTACTCGAATCTAATAAATAAAAGTTAGGATATTCTTTTGATAAATCGTGATAATTCTTAGCAATTTTATCCAGTTTTTCTTTTTTTTCAAATAATTCAGGTGTTTCATCTCTTCCGCCAATTCTGTTCAAACAGGTATCCGTATCACACTCACAAAGAATTGTAAGATCAGGAATCGGGAATTTATTACTGATATCTTTTAGCCAGTCTAAATCCACATTAAGTCCGCCATAGGCCAAAGTGGAAAAAAAATATCTATCCGTAATTACAATTTTATTCTCCTCAAGCGCGGGTAATATCTTATTTTTTAAATGATTAGCTCTGTCCGCAGAAAAAAGAAGCTGTAGGCTTTCTGGTGACACTTCATATTTGTGCTGAAGTACATCTCTGATTAAAGTACCAACGGGCTCCTCACCAGTCGGTTCATGCGTAAGTAATACAGAATGTCCTTCCTCTTCTAATCTTTTAGCCAAATTTTTTGAATGGGTTGTGGTGCCGGCACCGTCTAAACCCTCGAAAGCGATGAACATAAATAATTTTTTAGTAAAAAAATTATAAGGCAAAGGCAAAGGAAAAGGCAAGAAAAAGGCAAACCCAATTTCCATATTTTCCCAAATAATGTATAATTTCTGCACTATAAAAATTCACTATGAATAAAAAATTATTAATCCTTACCTTTGCCTTTTCCTTTGCCTTAGTAGGTTGTGGTAACAATCCGCCAAATTTAGAAGACCGTATTGTTGATGGAATATACGACGAAAGTACAATCCTCATATATAACGGAATTATTGAACCGCTGGAAATAGATGTGTATCAGCAGGGAACTCATCAGATAAAAACAGACGACAATAAGCTCATAATCATACAAAGTCAGGATTACGATCTCAGTAAATTCCTTGATAAACAAGTGGAAATCACTGGTTATCCGGCAGAGTTAATAGGGGATGCAGAGCCTGTATTAAATGTAACCGAAGTAAAACTTGAAGATGGGGAATTAACAGGTGAATTTGATAATTACGAGAATAGATTATTTGGTTTTAGTTTAGACTATCCAATTATCTGGGAACTCAAAAGTAAGTCAGGAGGTGTCTCATTTGTAGAAGACGACAACACTTGGGTAAAAATCGAAGTATTTATCGACAAATCTGATTTGAATGATTTTGTTGATACTCAGGAAAATGAAGAAGGCACTCCTATTACAATTGCCACACAACGTTCAATCAGATATTCAGATGGTGATTCAGTTCGAATTTATATACCAAATCCTCCAAAGAAAAAGATTTACAGAATTATCTTTAATGAAGAAGAAAAGGACGTTAATGGGAACAAAGAGTTGTTTTATGAATTATTGGAAAGTTTCGAACTTATCTATAAAGCTGTTCGCACCGGTGATAAATGCGGAGGAAAAGATGATATTAAATGCGATGAGGGATATATCTGTGAACTGGGAAGTGCGGAGGAAGACGCTTCAGGAATTTGCGTATCAGTCGATGGTGAGGGCGAAGATAAGGATTGTCCGATAATCCCGCCACCGATTGACTGTAATGATTACAGAGTAAGTGGATACAGCGATACAACCGGATGCCCATCTCGCTATGAATGTACAGATGATGGAATAAGTTCATTGGATGAAGAAGACAAAGAAGTCTTTAGCGTAGGGTCATTAACAGCTACTATCGAAAAATATCAGGATAAGATTCTTCCAATAGGGAGCGTTACATTAATCCAATATGAAATTACGGAAAGTGAATCACTGGTCGCTGTTGTATATGCAGATGATGAGATGAAATATAAAACTCTTTATTCATATGCCCCTTCCGCAAACGAATATAATTTTATCGAGAAAGCGCATTTTGAGGAAGGGGATGGTCAGGATTGGAGATTGATGTCTGGAAAAGATCTGCAGAGCGGATTTAATAAAATAGTGATAAAGGCAGAAGTATCAAATGAGGATTTCGGTCCGCGAGAGGTAAGCAGTGACATGCGCTTATATGAAAACAGTTTCAAAGATTTTTCTATGGAATATCCAAAAAACTGGTATTACAGAAGTTTTGGCGCAATTAATAATACTCGCTGGATAGTCGGTTTTGCTGATGAATCAGTAGAATATTTAAGCGATGCAATTGTTACCGTCAGTATTTTGGATGAAGAAAAAGATGCTTTATCCGGCACATATCAGGTTATCAGAAATAGAGATGATGAAACTATATATGCCATTGAAGGTCCGGAAGATTTAAAAGAGACAATTGATTTAATGGCGGATTCCATTGAGTAATAACAAATGCCAACCTGAAAGCGGGATTAGCTAATCCCGCTTTCAGGTTGTTGCATAAAATTTCAAATTAAATTAATTGTTCTTTACACAGCTCTCACCAAGTGGTAGTCTTTTTGAGCTTATTTACCACATAAGCGGGTTAATCTATGCATTTAAATGAAATCGCCAGAGAATTAAGAATCACGACGCAAGAATTGCGTCGGGAACTTGCGAAAACGAATTTTGGCATCAGTTCTACCGCTCATGAAATCGAAGACGCGCTTGCTACAGGGGTTATTCGTTTTCTGAAGGGAAAAATAAAACCCACCCGAAAAGCCCGAAAAGTAGCTGTTATTGGTAAAGATGGAAAAGTCACAGAAGAAAACCCCGACGTAGAGATTCCGCTTAACGGGACGTCTAAGGAGGAAGAAGCAGTCGAGGAGAAACAAGAAATAATTATTGAGAAAAAATCAGACAAGAAGAAGAAACCAAAAACGCAGGCGATGACAAAGAAAGAGAAGGATGAAATTGAGAGAAAGAAAAAGGAGGAGGAGATGGAAAAATTAAGAAAAGAAGGGAAGCTTCCGGAAGAAGACAGAAGCTATGTACCAAAAAATGTGGAAAAAAAGACCAGTGGTGGCGCAGGTTTGCCTGTTTCAAGGCGTATTGAAGTTGGAAAAGGGGATAAAAAGGATATTGAGAAAAAAGATTTTCCTAGAACATATTACAAATCTAAAAAGAGAAGGAAAAAGAAAGGAAGGTACTCAGCAGAAGAGCTGGTTCTTGAGACTATGCAAAGACATCCAGGTAGAAAAATGAAAATTGCCAAGGTTAGTTATCAGGAAGAAGATGCAGATAATCTAAGTGTGGAAGAAATCGCAGTAGCTAAAGAAATGGATCGTGAAGCCTTTCGTGCACAAAAGAAGGGGCGTGCCATCAGCCAGAAAAGAGGTCCAAAAGAACAGCCTCAGATTAAAGCAAAGACGGGAACTATCGAAATCCCATCAATTATAAGCGTTAAAGAATTTGCAGAAAAATGCGGAATATCAGTTCCTGATGTAATCGCCAGCTTGCTTAAGAACGGTATTATGGCGACTATCAATCAAAAACTTGATTACGATACAGCTGAAATAATCGCAGTTGATCTTGGTGTAAAAGTTAAGATTCAGGAAGAGGAAGCGAAAGCGGAAGATCTTCTGGAAGGGGATATGGCAAAATTGCTCAAGGACACCAAGTCCAAATTAAAAACCCGTCCGCCTATTGTCAGTATCATGGGGCATGTAGATCATGGTAAAACCAAAATTCTGGATCACATCCGTAACGCTAATGTGGTTGATACAGAAGCCGGTGGGATTACTCAGCATATTGGTGCTTATCAGGTTGAAAAGGATGGAAACCTCATCACATTTCTGGATACTCCGGGTCATGAAGCATTTACTTCAATGCGTGCCCGTGGTGCAAAAGCTACAGATATCGCAATACTTGTAGTCGCGGCAGATGAAGGTGTAAAACCTCAAACTATAGAAGCTATTAATCACGCAAAAGAAGCCAAAATTCCTATTATCGTCGCAATTAACAAAATTGATAAACCAAACGCTAATCCGGAAAAAGTAAAAGGTGAATTGGTTGAACACGGACTTCAGTCAGAGGATTGGGGTGGTAAAACAATAATGGTTCCTTGCTCAGCAATTACAGGTGAAGGAATGGATACTTTGCTTGAAATGATTTTACTTGTCGCGGAGATGGAAGATCTTAAAGCAAATCCAAATCGTCTAGCTGTGGGTACAGTTGTTGAATCCAATCTCGATAAATCCCTTGGTCCGGTTGCAACGATTCTTGTGAATACCGGAACACTTAAGGTCGGTCACAACATAGTTGTTGGTACAGCTATAGGACGTATTAAAGCTATGCACGACCACAGAGGGAAGACTATGAAAAAAGTTCCGCCATCCGGTGCTGTTCGGATTTCAGGACTTTCAAAAGTTCCTCAGGCTGGTGACATTGTTCAAGCATTTAAAACTGAAAAAACAGCTAAAGACCGTGCGGAAGAGCTCAAAAAAATCATGGTAGATCGAAAAGATAGTATGGGCGGATCTATGGTCGAACGAATTGTATCGCAAATCAGCAGTGGTGAAATGAAGTTCCTGAAAATTGTACTGAAGACAGATACAAAAGGTTCACTTGAAGCAATAATGCAGGCCTTGCATAAAATCAAAGCAGAAGATGTCGCCGTAAAAGTAATTCACTTCGGCGTAGGTAATATTTCTGATACAGATGTAGTTATGGCTTCAGCCAGCCAGGCATTATTATTTGGTTTCCATATAAGTACCACAGCTCATGTTAAGAAAATCGCAGAAAGAGAAGGTGTTGATATTAAAAATTACACAATCATCTACAAATTAATCGAAGACACTAAGGCAATTCTTTCCGGAATGATGGCGCCTGAAATTAAGATCGTCGAACTTGGCAATATTGAAATCAAAGAAATCTTCCTAAATAAGAAAACATGGGTGATCGCCGGTGGTAAAGTTACCAAAGGCACAGTTGAATCTAAATCTATGGCACGTGTTACCCGTGATAAAGAACTCCTATTCGAAACCGAACTTGAATCACTCAAGCACGTTAAAGAAGATGTTAGCGAACTAGATAAAGGATCTGAATGCGGTATTAAGATTAAAACACCAGTTCCAGTGCAGGAAGGTGATATCCTCGAGATATTTAAGGTTGAGAAGATTGAGAGGAAGTTGGATTAAATTGGGTTTTTGCCTAAATAATTGAAATAACCTACAACTCGTTATTATATTAAATATGGAATACTTCATAAAATAACTAGTTGTAGGAAATTAAACAAAAATTGCACTCCCAATCCGAACCATATTTGCCCCTTCCTCAATTCCACAACTTATTATATACTGCAAGTGAAATGAAAAAATCTTTTTTCACTATCTTGGCGATAATTATATTAACTGCGTGTAGCTCAGGCACATATGTTGCCCAGGAGCCTATTCAGGAGGTTTCACCGGTAGAGGAGGTTGAATTAATCGAAGAAGTCGAGCTAATCGAAGAAGCTGAAGAAATCGAAAAAGCTGTAGACACTCTTGAAACCGAAGAAGATAAAAAAGAATTGTATTTGGCTGGCGATTGTACGATGGATCCTGAACTGCAATGGTGTCCCGAGGATATTCTTAAAAACCATCCTTATTCAGGAAAAAATAACGTCAGCTTAGGAAATCAATGCATTTATTATATCGATACAAAAGAACTTAGAACTGATTACGGTAGAAGTATTGAACATTGTTCAGATACACTTGACGAAGAAATGGCAAAAAGGGAATACAACCTGGTAGATGGG
>JAUXDO010000058.1 GCA_030618315.1 Candidatus Peregrinibacteria bacterium
TCAGGTCCAAGGCTTACCTTTTCAATCGATTGTTCAAGGTCAGAATGTTTAATCTTAGATCTATTCTTTTTAGCGGTGAGTATTGCAGATTCATTTATCAGATTTTCGAGATCCGCACCGGAAAAGCCAGGTGTCTGTTTTGCTACATTTTTTAAATCAACATCTTTATCAAGCGGTTTATTGCGTGCATGAACTTTAAGAATAGCCTCACGGTCAATCAAATTTGGCATATCGATTATTACACGCCTGTCAAAACGACCCGGTCTGAGCAATGCTGCATCAAGTACATCTGGCCTGTTTGTAGCGGCCATTACAATTACATTTGTGTCATTTTCAAACCCGTCCATTTCCGTAAGGATCTGATTCAAAGTCTGTTCTCTTTCATCATGCCCTCCACCCATTCCAAATCCACGTTGGCGACCAACGGCATCAATCTCATCAATAAAAATAATACAAGGTGCGTTCTTTTTAGCTTTTTGGAACAAGTCCCTAACACGACTGGCACCAACACCTACAAACATTTCCACAAACTCAGAACCGGAAATACTGAAGAAGGGGACACCGGCTTCACCTGCAACGGCTCTGGCAAGTAATGTCTTACCTGTACCGGGTGCACCGACAAGCAAAACTCCACGAGGAATTTTCGCACCAATCTTAGTATATTTTTTGGGATGCTTAAGAAAATCAACTACCTCAACAAGGTCATCTTTTGATTCATCCATACCTGCAACATCTTTAAATGAAGTTTTCTTTTTTCCATCTTTTGAATAGACTCTGGCCTGAGATTTACCGAATGAAAAAGCACTATTTGCCCCTTTGCCAAGCTGTTTAGCCATAAAAATTATCAAGGCGATGAAAAGTATAATCGGCAGCCAGCTGGAAAGAACATTAAGCCAAAAGGCACTAGCCTCGGTGCTGATAATAGTAATCGGAGTTGGGTTCATAGGGTCATTAAGTCCCAAATCTCTGATGCTTTCTCCTTCAGGACTGTATGCAAGATATTCTTTATTGCCCTTTGTAGTTGCATATATCTTACTGTTCTTGATCTCAATACCTGAATATTGTCCGCTATTATAGTCCTGAACCAATTGGCTAATCGGAATTTCAGTAAGCCCGGCATCGTCTTTTACGCCTTTTGGACCACTTGCATAGTAAATAATTGTTAAAACAAGCGCAAAAATAAGTACATATGTAAAACTGGCATTTCTCTTTGGTGGCTTAAATTTCGGCGGATGATTTGGATTATTTTGCATATCTTTTTTTATAATTAAAAATTACGAATTAAAAATTACGAATTATTTCGGTCGAATCTCTGTAATTTTTGGTAAATAAGGATGCAATACCTCCGGAATCTTTACGCTTCCGTCCTTCTGCTGAAAGTTCTCCATTATTGCAATAAGCGTTCGGGTTGAAGCCATAGCAGTACCGTTTAGTGTGTGCATAAAATTAGTTCCGCTCTCGTCTTTATACCTAATTCCTCCACGGCGAGCCTGAAAGTCAGTACAATTTGAACAACTTGTAAGCTCTCTGTACTTTTCCTGAGTAGGAATCCAAACTTCACAGTCAAACTTTTTAGCAGCCGGTGCTCCTAAATCTCCACCACAAATATTTACAACCTGATAAGGAAGTCCGAGTTCAGATAAAATTTCTTCTTCGATGCTAAGCAGATAATCGTGTTCCTCCCAACTTTTCTCAGGATGGCAGAACGAGAACATCTCCATTTTATCGAATTGATGAACTCTTAAAATTCCTTTTGTATCCTTACCATAACTACCAGCTTCACGTCTAAAACAAGGTGAAAAGCCGACATAGCGTTTTGGTAAGTCTCCAATAACTGGCTTTCCCATATGCAGACCGGCAAGTGGAACTTCAGA
Organism: Candidatus Peregrinibacteria bacterium; assembly: GCA_030618315.1. GTDB lineage: Bacteria > Patescibacteriota > Gracilibacteria > UM-FILTER-43-11 > UM-FILTER-43-11 > JAFGCT01. The sequence continues at coordinate 1,875 of JAUXDO010000058.1, forward strand.
TGTTCCAATCAGGAATAATTTATCATCATCGGAATTTACTTCATAAATCTCATTTTTATCTGCCGGAAAAAATCCGGTCGCATACATCATTTTTTCTCTTACAAGTGCAGGAACAGTTACCGGAGTAAATCCCTTGCCTACATACTTATGCATTAACCAATTTACAAGTGCGAACTCGATTAAAACCAATTCATTTTTCAGATAATAAAAACGAGCACCACTTGCTTTCGCAGCCGATTCCATATCAATCACATCCAATAGACTGCCAAGTTCCAAATGATCCTTTGGTTTAAAATCAAATTTAGGAATCTCACCAACTGTTTTAATGACTTCACCATCCTTATCCTCTTTTCCCTCAGGTACACTTTCATGTGGAGGATTAGGCGCATTTATCGCAATTTCACGGAATTCTTTATAAACAGAATCGAGTTCATCTTCTGCTTTATCCAGTTTGTCACCAAGCTCTTTCATCTCAGAAATTTTGGCTTGTTTTTGGTCATCCGCAAGATTTGGGATAGCTTTGGAAACTTCATTTTTTTCAGCGCGCATCGCCTCGACTTCAATAAGTTTAGCGCGATACTTTTCATCAAGCTCAAGAAGTTTATCGACATCAATATCAACATATTTTTTCTTAAAACCCGCTTCGTAAAGCTCTCTGTTTTCCCTAAGGTCTTTTATATCAATCATGGTTATTTTTGTTTATCCATAGTTAAAATCAGATTACAGCAAAATGGGGGGTAATCGCAAGGTGAGATGGTTGAATATGTTGAACCGCACCTATTATAGAATCCCCCTAGCCCCCTTTATCAAGGCCTATTGTAGAATCCCCCTAACCCCCTTTATCAAGGGGGGACTTTAATTGTACTTTGATAAAGAGCGAGGCGGGGTTTTATAAATAGGGATTTTACTTAGTACCTGCCTGCCGCCCGTACTCCGTAGTAGTAACTACTACGTAGGATGTAGCAGGCAGGTTTAGCATTAATTATCTATTACGAAATACCTCCCCTTGATAAAGGGGATAATTAATTAATTATACGGATAAAGGGGTGAAGGGGATTCTACACAATAGGAATTGAATAATTGAATGACAAAGGGGATTCTATAATAGGTGCGCTCTACCCTTCCTTAGCCGCCCCCACCAAAGCCAACTTCTTCTTTGGAGCTAGCTTCTTTTTTCGTAGTGCCACTTTCTTGATTACATTTTTTTCAACTCTCAGAATTTCAATTTCCAGACCATCAATCTGAACCTTTTCTTCGGTTTCAGGGAATCTTTTTAATTCCTCTAAAACAACTAAACTGATTACTTTATGTTCAGGGTAATCCAATTTTATATCCAGAATTTCATTGATTTTTGATATCGGGATCTCTCCATCCGCTTCCCAGCAGTTTCTATCGGTTTTTTCAATTTTTGGCTCAGCAGCCTTGGCACTTTCAATCTTTTCACCGGCAATTTCTTCTAAAATATCCCCAAGAGTTACAAGGCCGATAGTCTGACCGTGCTCGTCGATAACTACAGCCATTCTGCGGTGTTTTTCCTTTAAGACTTTAAATAATTCAGTCAGATTCTCAGTCTTAGGAACAACAACAGGAGCAGTCAGTTTATGGTTATGCAGAGGTTTGTTTTTTGTTGTGTGATAAAGAGCTTTAACAAGTTCATGAACTGAAATAATCCCTTTAATATTATTCATATCTTCCACATAAACAGGGAGGTGTGTGTGGTCATGCTCCTGAAAGAAAACAATCAGTTCTTCTCTTGGCATCTCCATATCAATCGCATCGATATCCTTGAAAAGTGTCATTATATCCTCAACAGTAGTTTCATGGAATTTAAGAATCTGCTTCATAAAAGTATCTTCCTGTTCTTCAATAACACCTTTTTCAGCGCTTATATCCAATAACGCTTCAATTTCTCCTTCTGATGCGGAAACAAGCTCTTTTTTATCAGCTTTTAATAGTTTAAGAAGACCCTTTGCAAATTTTTCAAATATCCACGTAACCGGTCTTGCAATAAAACAAAAGCCGAGTAGAGGATAGGCCATTACTCTTGCAATCATCTCCGGGAAAGTCATGGCAATCGTTTTCGGACTAATTGATCCAAACAAAATCAAGACGAATGTAAATACAGCAGTTACAGCACCTACACTTCCTTCTCCAAAAATCTTAATGGCCCAAATCGTTGCCACAACAGTCGCCACGATATTAACGATCTGATTACCGACAAGGATTGAAACTAGCAATTTATGCGGATGTTGTTTTAGCTTTAAAATAGCTGTACTTCCAAATCTATTATCACCTTCTATAGAACGCACTTTTGCTTCATTTAAAGAAGTAAGCGCAATTTCGGCTGCCGAGAAAGCGCCGGATAAGATGATTAATGTGATGAGTGTTGTTAGGCCTAAATCCATTTTTATTTTTTATTTCTATTGTCTTATTATACCATATTATTGGCTAGAAATAAAGGAGAATGTCTGACCACTGATTCACACTGACTTACGCTGATTACCTATTCGTAGGGACGTTGCAATTCAGCCTTCGTAGCACTACGGCGAAGTAGGCTGCAACGTCCCTACATTGGTGAATAATTAAATTGTTATTACTAAATAACAAATCAACGTAATCATTCGCCGCGGCGAATCAACGCAATCAGCGTAATCAGTGTCAGTGAAATCAATTAAACCCGCCTACCGGCAGGCAGGTCATATGAAAATCAGCGGTTCAGACACTTACCCTTATCAACTTAATCTTATCCCTCCCACCACTAACAATTGCGATGTCACTTGCACCCAATTCTTTCTTCAAAAATTTTAAAAGTTCAGCATTTGCCCCGCCATGGCGGGGCTGAGCGGCTACTTTTATCTTATAAGTACCATCAGACATAATGTCGACAATTTCATTTTTTGGAGATTTGGAAAAAACCTTTACCTTAATATAAAGGGGGGATTTGGCTTTTAATTGCGATTGTAACTGAGTAATAAATTTGTTCATGTATAAATAATGTATTCACCTTATCAATTCGTAATTTTTAATTCGTAACCTGCCTGCCGGTAGGCAAGGTTCATAATTGAAAGTTACCGAAGATGATGCTTCCTCCAATCCTCAATAAGTTTATGATTCCCGCCCAGAAGCACATCAGGAACTTTCATTCCTCTAAACTCTGCGGGTTTTGTATAATGTGGATACTCCTTTTTTCGCTTTAATTTCTTAGAAAAGCTCTCCTCAAGATGAGATTCATCATTCCCCAAAGCACCCGGAACCAGTCTGCTTAAAACATCGATTACTACCATGGCCGGAATTTCACCACCGGAAAGCACGTAATCGCCTATGGAAAGCTCCATATCGACCAGATGTTGGACAACACGTTCATCAATACCCTCATAATGTCCACATAAAAGTATCAGTTGAGTAAATTTTGTACTCAGTCTTTCTGCCCTTATTTGAGTCAATCTATCGCCCTTTGGTGTCATATAAATCACTGGCGCATTTGGGGCCATTTTCTTCACTTTTTCAATGCAGTCAAATAACGGCTGAGGAGTAAAAACCATACCCGCCCCACCGCCATACGGAGTGTCATCAGTTTTCTTATGTTTATCCTTGGAATATTTGCGAATATCGTGAATCTGAATATCAATAACACCCTTACCCTGAGCCTTCTTTAAAATCGACTCATTTAGGAATCCTTTAAACATTTCGGGGAAGATGGTGAGGACGTGGAAAATCATTTTTTTATTACAAGATTAGCTATTACAAGATTATTTTATACGATGATTGGTGAATATCAAAATCAATCGATTATTCCGAAGGCGCGCAAGTGCTTGCGCGCCTTCGGGAGGGGGTTATTTGATTACAATAAAAACCAATCACAAATTAATCTTGTAATATCTAATCTTGTAATCTTGTAATTTTGTAATCATGCTATATAATACAAAAAACTAACAAAACAAAATAATGAAAATAAAAATACTTCTCACACTTTTACTAGCGATGGTTTTGCCAGCCAGCGTTTTTGCCATAAATGCGCCATTGGTGGATGAACCGCCATCAACTATTAATGCAAATTATTACACGTTCACAATTCGTACAGAATTGGGTGCTAAAATTACCGTTGTCGGTGGTCCAAGCGACACCGCGCCTGTTACAGATGGAGTAGGTAGCGATGAGGAAGACGGTGTGGTGGAGGTTGTGGTCGGGCTTGCTCAGGAATCCACAAATATATTTTCTATAACTGCGGAAAAGAATAGTGTTGTCAGCTCATCAGTTAGCATCACTATTACAGAAACAGCAGGCGACAGTAGCGGAGAAGGTGACATCACTCCACCATCCGCACCGATTTTGAATGCTATACCGGATATGGTAGATACTGCTGAATATATTATCAGAGGTATGACAGAGCCAAATGCAAATATTTATGCACGTTTATCCGACATGACAATAGTAGGCAGTACTCAGGCGGATAGCAGTGGATATTTTCAGGTAACTGTTCCTCTTGAGCAAAACAAAACCAATCGCATCAATGTTTCCGCGGAGGATGAAATGGGAAATGAAGGATATGCAACTCAGGCTTTGATCCGCCAGTCAGTCAATTTGCCTGAGGAGGTTATAGAACCGGAGCCGGAACTTTATACTTCCTCACAGATGTTCTTTTCAGATACAAATGGTCACTGGGCAGAAAGTTACATAGGTACACTTTATGATGCGGAAGTTGTTAGCGGAAAAACTGCGACGACTTTTGAGCCGAATAGCAATATCACCCGTGCGGAACTTACAAAAATCGCATTACTTGCCTTTGGACATTCAGTAAACACAAGCGTAAAAGAACATCCTTTTTCCGACGTGCCGATGAATTCATGGTTTGCACCTTATGTTGAAGAGGCAAAAACTCAGGGGATTATCGAAGGATATCCAAGCGGAGGTTTTGGGCCAAATGATTTTATTACAAGAGCCGCCGCATTAAAAATAATAATCGAATCTGCAGGCTTTGCAGTAATTGGCGGAATACCGATTTTTTCCGATGTGCCAACAGACAGCTGGTTTACACCATATGTAACATTTGCAAATAATAACGAAGTTGTCGGTGGTTATCCCGATGGAACATTCGGACCCGGAAGAAATATCACTCGCGCAGAAGTCGCAAAAATTGTAGTGAAGGTGATGAAGATGAAAGAGCTCTGAAAACTTTAAAAAAGTTTTCAGTACTTTCAAAATATCTGTTTTCGATCCTCACTTCATTCACTAAGCTTCGCCCCGATTAACTTTGGGGCCCACAAGACCCAAAGCGGCATCGGGACTACGCGGGTTCATGAATCTCGTCCTCATTTTATTTATTTGTATTCAGTACTTATGATCAATTTACTCGTTACAGGTTCAATCGCGCTCGACCGCATCGCCGTATTTCCGGATAGATTCGCAAATCACATTTTGCCAGACAAAGTCCACAGACTTAACGTCGCTTTTACCGTAGAAAAGATGACGGTTAATCATGGTGGAACAGGCGGAAATATCGCTTATAACCTCGCTTTAATGGGCAACAGTCCTATTTTACT
>JAUXDO010000033.1 GCA_030618315.1 Candidatus Peregrinibacteria bacterium
TTCGTCCTTTATTTTATTAACGTGATGCTTTATTTTCTTTAGTTTCATGTTTGCCTTTTTATTTTTTGAAAAAAATGCGATTGGAATAATTAAGGAATCACTCTCAATTAAGTATATAATTAAACGGAATGATTTTGATTTCCCTTTTTTTAATTTTGTGACAGATAGGCGTATTTTATATAAGCCCTCTCCAAGATTAATAGATTGGGTTTTATTAAAATGTGTAAGAGCAAAAATAATATCAGAAAAAACACCATTAAACTTCTTAACATATGGTTTCATTTGTTTTTTAAAGTGTCGCGCAATGAAGTACTTATACATTTGATTCGTCTTTATACAATAAATTCACTTAAAACTAATATAATCGAAAAGTTCTTACAATAAATCAGAAAGTTGATCTTCAAGAGAAGATAGATGCTTTCCTTTAAGTTTCTTTAGTGCTGTTTTTTCTAGATCATGGCAAGCCTGAGTCAATTCAGCTTTTGCTTTCGCCTCCCTTCTCTCACTACGTTCAACAAAATTAATAGCGATAAAACGAAAAAACTCCGCCTTGCTGGAGAATCCCCATTCCTTAATAACTCTGTTTATCTTTTTGGACAGAGGTTCTGTGATTGAAAAATTAACAATGGTCATATGAAATCAATATAGAATATATATCAATTATATATTGAATAGATATGAATGTCAATGAAACCCGAAAGCGAACAAACGTTTGTTCGCTTTCGGGTTTTCGGATTTCTGGTCTTTTTGCTATAATCAATCAGGTATTATTTAACAGAAACAAAATGAGCGATTTATACGATGTAATAGTAATAGGTTCTGGTCCTGCTGGTCATACTGCAGCAATTTATGCCAGTCGTGCCGATTTAAAAGTTCTTGTTCTGGAAGGTTGGCAGCCTGGCGGTCAGCTAACAACAACAACTGAAGTTGAAAACTTCCCGGGTTTTAAGGATGGAATAATGGGGCCTCAATTAATGGCAGAAATGAAGGCTCAGGCTGAGCGTTTTGGTTCCGAATACATTACAAAAGATGTTACAAAAGTCGATTTCTCAGGTTCTCCAAAAAAAGTTTATGCAGGTGAAGATGAGTATCAGGGTAAAACGGTAATAATCGCAACTGGTGCAAAACCACGCCGTTTAGGCCTTGAATCCGAAGACCGCCTATGGGCAAAAGGAGTTTCTGCATGTGCCACTTGTGATGGTTTCTTTTTTAGAGATAAAACAGTCGCCGTAATCGGCGGGGGAGATAGTGCCATGGAAGAGGCTAATTTTTTAACTAAATTCGCTTCAAAAGTTTACTTAATACATCGCCGTGAAGATTTCCGTGCGTCAGAAATAATGATTGATAGGGTCGAAGCTAATGAAAAAATTGAAATACTACTCAATAAAGCTCCAATTGAAGTATTGGGAGAAAACAATGTCACCGGTCTAAAACTTAAAGATACTAAAACAGAAGAAGAATCTGAAATTGCAGTCGACGGAATGTTTTTGGCAATTGGACACGTTCCGGTTACAGACATATTTAAAGATCAAATCGAATTAGATGGACATGGATTTGCTGTTCCAAAAGAACATACTATGACGTCAAAAGAAGGCGTATTCGTCGCAGGTGATGTAGCCGACTCACGTTATCGCCAAGGCATCACAGCAGCCGGCATGGGATGCATGGCAGGTATTGATGCTATTAGGTGGCTGGATGATCAGGTTGTCTGAACCGCTGATTTTCATATGATTATTTTGATTTCGCTGACACTGATTACGCTGATTACGTTGATTCGCCGCGGCGAATGATTACGTTGATTTGTTATTTGGTAACAACAATTTAATTATTCACCAAACAACGTAGGGACGTTGCATTGCAACGTCCCTACAATCGGTAATCATTGTAAAATCAGTGTGAATCAGTGAAATCAAAATAATCAGTGTCAGCGAAATCAGCAGAATCAGCGCGAATCAGCGGTTCAGACAAATTATTTCTCTTCTTTATCTTCTTTTTTTTCCTCTTCTGCTACTTCTTCCTTCTCAACCTTCTCTACAAAAGGGCTTTTAGGCATTTTAGCTTTAGGCTTTTCAGATTTGTCATACTTCATCTTTAAGTCATCTAAATTCGGAGCCTGACCTACTGGTGGAAGTGCAGCTTTTGCCAATTCGACAATCTCTTTAAAGACATCAGGATTATTTACAGCAAGTTCAGCAAGCATTTTACGGTTGATTTCAATTCCAGCAAGTTCAAGACCATAAATAAATCGACTATATTTTATATCTAGCTCACGGCATGCATTGTTGATACGAAGGACCCATAATTGATGGAATGTTCTTTTCCTTAGGCGTCTGTCACGATAAGCATTAGTTCCAGCTTTCATTACAGCATTTTTTGCTAATTTGAATACATTTTTTCGTTTACCACGATAACCTTTTGCAAGTTTTAACACTTTTTTATGACGGGCATGTGCGGTAACTCCTCTTTTAACTCTGGACATTATAAATAATAATTATGAATTAAATCCGCCTAAGGCGGAACGAATTACTTATTCGGTAATAATTTCTTAACAGCTTTCTTGTACCCCTTTAGCACCAGCGTTTTTTTAGAAAGACGTTTTTGCTTCTTTGACTTTTGTTGTAACAGGTGATTATGAGCAGCTTTTTCGTGAACAAATACACCTTTCCCCGTTCTTCTAATGCGTTTTTTTGCACTGCTATTTGTCTTACTCTTTCCTGGTCTTGCTTTTCCTGGCATTTTGAATTAATTATGAATTAAGAATTATGAATTCCTATTTGAGTGGGTTTAAAATCATTGTCATTTGATATCCCTGTCTTTTTGGTTCTTGTTCAATGGTAGATATATCTTCCAGCAGTGTAAAGAATTCATGTAATTTATCTTCTGCCAAGTCTCCATGAGCCATTTCTCTTCCTCGGAAGATAACTACTACTTTAACTGTGTTTCTATCTTCCAGGAACTTTTTAGCTTTTTTCGCCTTAATGGTTAAATCATGAATCTCTGTACGAATACTCATGCGAATGGTCTTGGTCTCAGTTTGCTTTGAAGCTTTCTTTTGTTTTCTATCTTTTTTCTTCTGACTATATAAATACGTTCCATAGTCCATTATTTTACACACAGGCGGTGAACTAAGAGGAGAAACCTCCACTAAATCCATCCCTTTTCCTTCAGCTTTACTAATTGCATCTTCAATTGATATCTCAGTAGTGTCATCCTCATCAACAAGTAATACTCTGGGAACCCGGATACCTTGGTTGGTACGTAAACGTTTGGCGATAAGAAAAAGAATTAAGGTGTAAATTCGGAAAGCCCAATAATCTTAAATAAGTTGCAAAAAAAAGTCAAGTTTTTATTTTAATAAAGGGAATATCGACTCGCATAGATACATTTTATGTTGAATGTTTTAAGTTGTAGGATTTAGGACCTATTTTAACGTTGTAGGTTGTAAGTTGTAGGTTATCGGCCATAAATAGACCTTAAATCATACAACATACAACATAAATCATTCCTTAATCAAACAACGTACAACATCAATCATTCATTAATCATACAACTTTCAACTTACAACATTCATAAATCATTCGTTGGTACAGCATTAATAATCAAAAACTTGAAAGTAAACTAACAATTCCCATTTGAATAAAACCGATTGCAAAAAAGGCCAGTAAAGGCGAAAAATCAATCATCCCCGTTCTGGGCAGTATATTTCTTACAAATTTTAATAAAGGTTCAGTAATCTCATAGATAAATCGTACCACCCGACCATTAGGATTTACCTGAATCCACGACATAATCACGCGAGCCAATATCGCAAATTTAAGAATATCCAATACTGTGATGATAAAAGAGAGCGCAAAATCCATTGGTAAAAATTAGAATACAGGACACAGTCGATGGGCGACTGTCAGATTGCTTAATTGTAATTTATAGCAAAACTGACCATCTGTCATCAAAAAACAGATGAATTTTGTGTCCTGTGTCCTTAATTCAATTTCATCATACCTGATATACCACTTGCCAAGTCAAATGCGCGAAAGCTACCTTGTAGTTCAGTTAGACTTTCCGCGGTTTTTCCAAGCAGTCTTGTCGCGTATTTTCCCGCATCAAAAGGCTCCATACCTTGTGCAATCAGTCCGCCAATAAATCCGCTAAGAACATCACCAGTACCACCGACTGTCATAAAAGAATTACCGGACTTATTTATTGCGATTTCATCTCTATCCGCAATAATATCTTCAGGCCCCTTGCATACAATAGTAACTTTTAGATGCTTGGCCCATTTCTGAACATTTTTTTCAGTAGGATCATCACCGGTCATCTCTTTAAACTCTCCTCTATGTGGCGTAAGAACGGTGGTTTTTGGATAGGTGTTGGTATAAAAAATAGCACTTGCATCCACAATGGTTGGAATTGATAAATGGTTTAATAGACTCTTTACCGCCCGCTTTGTTTTCGGATCAGTGCCAAGACCTGGACCTATAACAACCGCATCCATTTTCTTGCTCATATTGTAAATACTTTTTACATCCTTACTCGTCAGAATATTTTCATTAAACGTCTGAATTATAAAATTTAATGAATGTGATTTTGCAGATTCAGCCTGACATGGCGGGATGAAAGGAAAAATAAGATCAGCACCAGAATGCTCAGCCGCAAGAGCACTAAGTATAGGTGCACCGTGGAACATTTGGCTTCCGCCTATTATCATTACTTTTCCGTTGTCACCCTTATGGCTGTTTACATTGCGTTTTAACATAATTTTTTGTTTATTTACTCCTGTATTATATAACGTAAACTCAAAACTCAAAATAAATTTAAAATTTTAATCCTTGGATTTGCTTTGGGTTTTGGACTTTGAGTTTTGAGCTTATTAAATAAAGGGATTCTTCGGCAGAATCTGAACTTCAGGCTCTAGATTAATATTATATTTCTCCTCGACTCTATTATAAACCTCCATGGCTAACTCCAAAATATCCGCTGTTGATGCTTTGCCGGTATTCATAATAAAATTAGCGTGTTTTTCAGAAACCTGAGCACCTCCAACCTCCATCCCCTTACATCCACTTTGGTCAATAAGCCAGCCTGCAGATGGAAATTGACCGGGATTTTTGAAGAAACTTCCACAGGAAAGACCAATAGGTTGTTTTATAGTTCTAGCTTTTATATATTGATTAATCTCAGTTTTTATAATCGCTGCGGGTGTAGATTTTAACTTTAATGTAACATTAAGAATAATATCTTTTGTATCTTTAAAATGACTTGTTCTGTAATCAAATTTACAATAATCAGAACCAACAATTATTGGCGTATCTGAATTTTCAGGAAGTATTTCGGCATGTACAAAAACATCAGAAATTGAAATATCAGGAACGCCTGCGTTACCATATACTGCCCCACCAATACTGCCAGGAATTAGTGCAAAGCCGGAAACTCCACCTAAATTATGTTTTGCTGTAAGTAGTACTAGCTTGGAAATACTAACTGCACTATCCGCAGTAACATTTTTGCCATGAATCCTTAATTTATCCATTTGATTCAATATAACCAAACCCGGATACCCTTCATCCGCAAAAAGAACATTACTGCCACCGCCAATAATCAAATAAGGCATTCCTTTTGATTTCGCAAACTCCCGTAATCCAAAAATCTGTTGCCAATTACGAGCCGGTGCAAAAAAACGTGCCGGTCCACCAGTTCGATAGGTCGTAAATTGAGAAAGAGCTACGTTGGTTTGTACTTTTAGTTCCATACCCACATTTTAGCATATGATTTACCATAGCTACATAGCAGGCTGAAATGATACAACTTTATTTTTTAGTTCATCTTCCATAAGATCTTCAAGGACTTCAAGTTCATATCTAGCCTGCAAATTTAGCCAAAATTTTGCTGTTGTTTTAAAATATTTACCAAGTCTTAGTGCTGTATCCGGGGTTATGCTTCTTTTTCCATTTACTATTTGGCTAATGCGTATTGCTGGTACATTTATATCTTTAGATATTCTATACTGACTAATCCCAAGAGGTTTCATAAAGTCTTCCATTAAAAATATGCCTGGGTGTATTGGTTTTAAACTCGTATCTTTCATATTTTATATATTAATGATAATCAATTATTCTTACGTTATAGGCATTATATTTATACCACTTAAAAATAATTCTCCATTGCCTATTAATTCTTAAACTATAATAGTTTTTAATATTTCCTTTTAATTTTTTTAGTCTGTTTCCCGGTAGTCTTTTTAAGCTCATTAAGCTTTCTAGAGAATCAATTAAGATCAATTTTCGTCTTGCAAGAATCTTTAATTCTTTTGGCCATTTATATGTCATTTCTTTATAAAATACCCTTTCAGTATCTTTACACTTAAAATTCTTTATCATACTAAAATTCATCAAAATGCTAACTACATATCAATAGTAACGTATCACAATAGTATTGTCAAGCGATATTATAAGAATATATCTATAGATATATTCTTAATGCTTCATTATTTAACTTTTTCCAGCGCAACATCCAACCTATTTAAACACTCCTCTTTACCAAGATAAACTGCTAATGTTGCAAAATTAGGAGATTTTTCAAGTCCGGATAAAGAAACTCTTATCGGCCATAAAACCTGACCATTTTTTAGTCCAAGTTCACCAACTATCGCAATCAATCCATCCGATATTTCCTGTGATTTACTGCTATCACCTCGTTCCCAATCAATTGCCCCTAAAACTTCCTTCGCTTTAGTTAGAACATCCTTCAGCATATCAGTTGTGATGTTGAATTTCTCTAATGCAAGTAGCGAAAGTGAATAATCCGGTATCGGACTAAACAACGGCATCAGAGCCACTGGAATCTCCGATAATTTATTAAACCGACCCTCAAAATCAGGGTCTTTCAAGATATTTTTGATTAAATTCTCATCATCGGTCGGAATATCCTTAATAAATGGTTTAACGTTTTCATAAAATTCATCAATATCATCATTAATCGCTTTTTTGATATATTCACAATTCATCCAATCCAATTTCTTGATATCAAAAACCGCTCCGCCCTTATGAACTCTATCCAAAGTAAATTTCTCAATCAATTCGTCCATACTAAAAATTTCCTGCTCATCCTCCGTATTCCATCCAAGTAATGCCAAAAAGTTCAAAAGTGCTTCGGGTAAATATCCGTCCGCCAAATAATCATCCATCGACACATTGTTTTTTCGTTTACTTAATTTGCTTTTATCCTCATTAAGTATCAATGGCAGATGTGCAAACTCCGGAATATCAAACCCCAGCGCTCTGAATATCAAAATTTGTTTTGGAGTATTGGAAATATGGTCTTCGCCACGAATTACATGTGTGATTTTCATGTCATGGTCATCCACCACAACCGTCAAATGATAAAGCGGGTCATTAATTGCTCGTGCGATTACAAAATCGTCTAATTCTTTGCAATTTATACATGTTTCACCGCGAACCAAATCTCGAAAACCAACATCTCCATCCTCAGGAACTCTCAATCTGATTACAGCTTTTTCACCAGCTTCAACTTTCTTTTTTGCCTTAGCCGGATCCAGATTTTTACAGCATCCATCATATCTTGGCGGGAGTTTTTTTGCTCGCTGATCCTCTCTCATTTTATCCAACCTCTCTTTACTGCAAAAACAGTAATAGGCCTTATCTTCATCCAGTAATTTTTGAAGATATTTTTGATAAACATCAGTCCTTTCGCTTTGTCTATATCCACTTTGACCTAAGTGCACCCCCTCATCTCCTGCCAATCCCAATTTAACCAGTCCATTTATAATATCATTCTCATATTCCTTAGTGCCTCTTTCTTTATCCGTATCTTCCATTCTAAAAATCATCTTACCACCCTCATGTTTAGCAAAAAGATAGTTGTAAAGTGCTGTCCTAACAGTTCCTATGTGAAGTAGGCCAGTTGGTGATGGTGGTATTCGTACGCGAATATTGGACATTTATAATCAATTAATTGCACATATTAATATACCGTATTTGTGAGCAACAAAAAACCCGAAACCACAAACTTGGTTTGGTCATTATAACAATAACTAGCCCGAAATCAATTTAACGTGGAGGTTTCTTTAGGCTGGGTGGCGGAGTGCTTGGAGGAATAACCAATCCATCATCTTTAGGATTTGAAAGGGTATCACTGATATATCCCGGAGGAATACCGCTTTCACGCTCAGCTCTTGCCATCATGCCTGCAGGCACACTCCTAAGAACCATTCGATTTTGATTGCCGGCATAAGCTATCACAATAGCACGGTCGCTAAGATCATGATCGAGAGTTTGAACTATTTGCTCGAATTCAGGTATCATTTTTTCGGTGGCAAATTGATTTTCAATTTCTTTTACTGCATCAGTATACCCTGTCTCTTTCGCAAGTTTAATTGTTCTAATTCCTTCTTTAAGAATATGGGCTATATTTTCACTGTGCTGTCCGGTTTCCTTTAGATATGTTTCCAAATCCCGCAATTGTCTGATAGTAATTAAATGACTGCCATCAATGAAAGGCTTGAAGATTTCTTTGGCTTTTCTGATCATTTTAATAGTCTCATCAGAATATTCTCCTCCTGCTACTTGTAATACACGACCGCCTTTGGATACCACAGATGTCATTATGTCCACTTCATTCAGACTTATTGCGAGCTTTCGGCAGAGTTCACTGATTCTTTCCTGGCTTTGCATTAAAGGCTCGCTATTTATTTCAGGTACACCCTGACTGCTTTTATCTAATTCTTCTATTACCACTCTCACATCAGTACGAGCCTGATTGATTTGCCGAAATACTTCTCTGCCTGCAAGTTCGGTGGCAAGCAGCATTCTTAATTTTTCAGATGTAAGTATCTCATCAGGTCTTGCACCGCCTATTCTTGCCTGAGCGATTAAGCTTAATTCTTTAATTAATCCTGAAGCATCTGTACCATCTCGATCTACTTGTTCCTGAATTTTATTTATTTTGCCAGCAATTAATTCGGAGACCATTTCACTGGTATATTCAAGAAGTTCTCTTTCATTACGAAAAATTGCTACATTGGAATCAGACAAGGGGTAAAGACTCGTATCGGCAAAATTTATTCCCATTTTTGATGCTTTTATCAAATTATCCCCCATTTTATCAGGATTACTTGTTAAAACAGTAAAATAGGCATTTATTCTTTGTTGAATTTCTTTTCTTACATCTTCAGCAGTATGAAATTGTTCAGCAATGCGAACAAGTTCATGCTGAGGCAAGAAAGCAGAGACCTCACGAATAGCACATCTTGGATGAGAGTTATCAATACTAGTGCTTCCAAGTTGTTGGTATTTTTCAATTTTATCATCACCCATAACATTTTGATTAGCAAATAGTAGAGTAGCTTACTATATTTTTCAATAAAGTCAAGTTCTATTTACATTTTTTGATTTTTAGGTTATTATAAAATTGAACTAAACAATATATTATGACTACTCACAAAATAGAAAGTGCAGAGGGGAGAAGAATTGGTGACACAATAGAGATTCCAAATTTTGCAGCACGCATTGAAGAATCACGGAGAGTCAACAAAATTAGAGAAAAGATTGGAAAAATACCGGAAAATGGAGTTCTCTGTGCAGCTGACGATTTCTTTGGCATTAGAGGGGATGATAATAAAGACACAATTGATGTCGAGTTTGAAGTAGTGGAAGATGTAGACAGTTAATATTTCTTAATTGTAATCTCTTCCATCACAATATCTATTTGTGTTTTCTGTTTTTAGGCTACTATAAAACTGAACTAAGTAATATATTATGAAAACTCTAGAAGTGGAAAACAGAGGAGAAGAAAGTTTCGGAACCTTGCCAGAAGATTTTGGAGAGCGAATAAAACGAGCGCAAGAAAAAAGTGGCATTTTAGATCAGATTAAAGATGTGCGAGGCGGTGTACTTAGTCAATTTGTAAGCAAAGATCCTTTCGGCATTAGAGGGAATGATGATAAGGACGTAATCGATGTCGAGTTTGAGGTAGTGGAAGATGTGGACAGTTAATACTTTTCAGCCGAAACCTTCTCCATCTTAACAGTCTCAAGCGGTTTACTTGCCGCATCAACATCTACACCAGCGATTTCATCTACAACATCCATTCCATCAATCACTTGTCCAAAAACAGTATGCGCACCATCTAACCAAGAAGTTCCACCTTCTTTTTGTACAATAAAAAACTGACTGCCATTAGTATTAGGTCCGGCGTTTGCCATGCTAAGTGCACCCCTTAAATTTTTAAGATTTGGATTGAATTCATCTTCAAATTTTCCTCCCCATAAACTTTCACCACCGGTACCTGTACCAAGCGGATCGCCACCCTGAATCATAAAATCATCCATTACACGATGAAAAGTAAGTCCGTCATAATAACCCTTGTCAGCAAGGCCTACAAAATTCTCAACTGTTTTAGGAGCCTTATCCGGAAATAGTCTTAATTTAATAGTCCCCATAGAAGTTTTCATTACAATAATTTGCTCACCCTTTTTAGGCTTAGCAGTTTGATCAAAATCACTCATAACAATATTCTTGGTTAAATTGGCTTGCTCAGGCGAGCCTTGATAAACTTTTTCAATATCTGACTTCTTTGTACAGCCAACTAGCAGACATACAGAAAGAACGATAAATAGGGAGAGTAGTTTTTTCATGAGATTGGGTTAATTATTGTTACGGTAATGTATATGGGTAGCAATTTTCAACATCTGGTTCAACCTGGCATGCAGACCCACTACCAGCAGGATTGTCGTTACCATCGTTAACAAAACCACTATCCAGATTGCCAACTACGTAAGATTTATAATTTCCAACAATTCCATCATTTTCTAACACAGCACCAAGAACATACCCTTGTCCAACAACATTATAATAATAATCAGTTACAGGCTGTTTTGGGTCTTGAGGAATTGTTGATAGGTATTTTCTAGGAATAAGGTTTGTATTTGGACTGCCGGTATTAGCTCCAATTGTTAGGGGGCTATTTGGGTAGGCAGAAAATTCAACAAAATAAAGCTCCAGAGCGCTTTGTATAGTGCTTAAATCCTGTATTCTCTTCGAATCTCTAGCTTTAACAGTATTACCACCAACAGCGGTGTAAGCAACAACAGAAAG
>JAUXDO010000106.1 GCA_030618315.1 Candidatus Peregrinibacteria bacterium
TCTTCTCGGAATATGTCATGAAACCAAAGTTCAGGTTCATTTTTGTATTCTTTATCCCACGAATCCCAAGGATAGATTGTCTGTGATTTACCAGAAACAAAACCCCAGTTGTACGCAGCGACTTTGTATTTTTTGAATATAGGTAGGATTTTCTGAAAAGTGGAACCAGTTACACGGGCCATATACTCTGTACATATTAGCGGACGGTTAGAAGCAGATAATCGTTTTACTAACTTTTCTGTACTTTCTGCATCAGCGTAACAATGAAAGTTAATAACATCGGAGTTGTCATAAGCAAACTTATCAATGTCGCTCATTTCGTCCAATTCTTTGTGAATTGAAGTCCATACATCAATGCATATGGGTTGAGTGGGATTTACTTCCCTTGCCCACTTATAGACATTCTTCATCAGGTACAGAGAATACTGTCCTTTGTTCTTTGGTTCAAGTTCCCCATAACTACTACCGTTTGTATTTCCGGGTTCATTGTATAAATCCCAAATAAGTACACGTTCATCATTTTTAAAATGTGAAATCACTCCTTTTATATAGTCTTCAAGCTTATCACACTTTATGCTATCAACCAAAACCTCGTGCCCGGGACTTTGAACCCATCCTGAATTATGTACATATGGTTTTGGTTCTGGCTGTTTTCCCAACTTGGGGTACGGATGCCAAACATCATCCAATAAAACCAACATAGTTTTTATATTATGCTTGTCCGAAATTTCCAAATAAGTTTCAATTTTTTTTATAAAAGCTTCTGAATCCTGCTCCCACAAAAGATTATGTAAAAAAACTCGCATAGTATTGAATCCTAATTTCTCAGCCCAGATTAATTCTTTTTCAATGCGCTCTGGGTCAAAGGTTTCAGTTTGCCACATTTCTAACTGATTAATTGCCGATGATGGAACAAAATTGGCACCAATTAGCCATTGTTTCTTAATATACCATTCATTTACCCTTTGTTCAGACCACCGTTGCTTGGCATTATTATTTACTTCTTCTGAACTCTTTTTTTTAGTTTGACATGCAATTAAAATACCTAATAATAAGGTAATGGATATGCAAATCTTTAAAACTTCTCTAATCATTGTTTTGAATTTTGTATTGTTAATTTAATTTGGCACATATTGGCTATAACGACCTTAATAATCGGTCGTTTTAATGCCGTTTATTTTTTGTTGGTGGTCGTTAATTACTATCCGTGTATGAATGCATCTCAATGATAATTGCCTTTCCAGTTTCATCAAATTCCATTTCCACAGGATCAAAAACGAGTGGTTCGCCAGCTGCAAGTTCGATGGTGAAATCTCGAAAAAATTATAACTCATTGATGAGTTTTTTGAGTGCATCTTTTATTAAAGCCTCCGTCCCTGGCATTGTTCGGGCCACCATTGGTTCGTACCCTCCTTGGATATAGGCTTGATCGGTGCATAGGTAGCCACTACTTCCGTTGCAGTGCGTGTAGATAAAGGTGTTTTTAAAAGGTGAATTAGCCTTAATGTCCAATCCAATTTCATTCATGAGCTCACCAGAGATCCCGACAATGATGTTCTTCCCAATTTTTACAACGGCTAACTTTATAACAATGGGATCATTAGGCTCAAGTGAAACATCGGGCATCCGCGATTCACTTCTTTTTTTACCATTAGCAGTGATCGTACTATTTGCAATCTTCAGATTGCTGGCCTCAGCCGTTTCTATGGATTTAGCTACACGGATTACTTCTTCGGAAAGGATTGCCCCGATGGCATTGATATCATTAAAATTGTCATTGGGGCCATAAATTGGGTTTATATCCCCTGAAGCACCAGCTGAAACCATCACTACTGCGTCTGGATAGGATTGTTCCACATTTCGTGCTGTGGCTCCAGGCCAATCTCCTGTGACCTGATAATTCTCTTGGCCTCCGGTGGTTGCATGACAAGGCCAATTGATCATCAGTCCGATAGTATTTCCGGATAGATCATCAAAACGAATGACACCAACTTCATGATCACAAATGCCACTTGGATTTCGTCCTAGCCATATCCCTCCATCTCCGTGTCTGGCGCGTCGATTGATGTTCATTTTGCAGGTTCCTTTTCCGGTTCCAATCCTTACAGGTTGAAGGCTTTCATTTGCATTTTTGGCTGCCCTTACAATTTTTTCTTGCAGTGTCCTGATGTAGTCAGTCTCAGGTTGGGTTATGTTTTTAGTATAAACCCCCGTTATTGGTGCACTGTGGTTATGTACAGCCGTGATCATCACATTCATCGCTGATACCCCTGTTTCCCTTTCAATTAATGATCGGATTTCATCAGTGAACTTGTGTGAGAATCCAATAACATCTGCTGTTATGATACAAGTTTTTAAGTCTCCATTATCAAATACAGCAGCACTTACAAACAAGTCATCGTGGACTCCTTTAAATGGTTCGGATCGGGCTTCATATCCGCTCATTCTCACTGGCTGTGTTGGTGTGATATTTATTTTCGCGAACCCAGCGTTCAATCCGGCTATCTGGGACTTTGGATTTAAACAAAATGAAGTTAGTAGAAGCCCTGAGACAAGGAGGCTCAATGCTGTTAGCGCTTTCGTAAATTTCATAATATTTTATGGTTTAGCCTGTTGTTAAATCTTAACGCTCCAAGTATACCAGTCATGAAAATTAATATCTCTAAAAGATATTCAGCCGATTTTCTCTTTATCGTTTCAAAGATTTTCTTCATAGTTATGTGAATGACCTCCAACGACCTTGATAAAAAACGTAGGGAATAAATAGCACCTTGCTTTCATTGACGAACGAGCCAAGACCGATTTTTAAATTTAATTATACTTGGCGGACTTTCCAGAATCCGAAAAACTTGCAGATTGTAGAAAAGCCCTATGTTTTTTTATCTTTTGTTGTAAGCTGCCTATTTTAAATCCAATCGTCAATCCACATTAATGCTTATTTATAAAATCAAGAACTATTTTATTAAACTCCAAGGGATTTTCAAATTCCAATCCATGTGAGGAGTTCGGTAGGGTTGCAAGTTCATTACCGTCTATGCAAGAATCTAGTTCATCTATTATTACAGTTAAAACCTCAGGCGATCTATCTCCTTTTATTAATAATACAGGCATCTTTAATGTTTTAATTTCATCGCAATCTAGAGGAGGAAAAATATTTTCTTCAGAAACAACAGCCCTTAATTCTAAAATATTATCCAACATTATATCCCTTTGCTGTTGAGGAGCTTGTGAAAAATACAGACTATCCATTAATACGCCACCAGTAAATATTTCTAAGGCTTTTTTATCATTGTTATTATTAAATGCTTCAGCGGTTGGAATAAAAACTTTGGCAACAAAATCGTTTAGTAATTTGCCTCCGTCAGGAACGTTTTGAAGAAGCGACATTACCGCTGGTTCACCAAGCGTCAGGCTGCGCAACAATTCAGGATGTTCTAAAGCGGTAATTAAAGAAATGTTAGCACCAAAGGAGTGCCCTACAAGATGGACAGGTTCAAGATCAAGCGTTTTTATAAATTGAGCAAGATCTTTCGCATGAGGAGTAACCGAATAATCAGCTGAGTCATTTATGATTTGTTTGTTCGGGTAAGCAAAGCGCCGACTATAGGCAATAACTCGATGGTTTATGGCAAAGGTATCCATTTGTGCTCCCCATACGCGGTAATCCCCTACTGTACCATGAACAAACACTACAGGTTCACCTTTTCCTATATCCATGTAACTGATACTATCACCGTTGATAAAAACAGTTTTCAATTCAGCAATCGCATGGTCTTCGTTTTGCTTTGATTTGTTTGAATTGTTGTTACCACATGCGTACAAACAAAACAGCATCAGTAAAAAAATACTTGTTGAGAATAGATTTTTTTTCATGTCGAATGATTTTAAATTA
>JAUXDO010000028.1 GCA_030618315.1 Candidatus Peregrinibacteria bacterium
CTATAAGGATAGTAAGGATCCTGAACCTAAAAAAGTAATCGCTCAGACTTTTTTGCTTGGTGCAGTTTTTGCACTTCCATTTTTGGCGCTGAGATATTTGTTGCCAATGATTGGTATTGATTCACTGATTCTATCAGGAGTTACAGGAATAATAATTTTTGCAGTATTGGAGGAAATTGTAAAACTTTCAGCTAGCATTATTATTGTGACTCGCAACAAAAATGCTTTTAATCAAATAATTGATGGGGTGGTATATGCCGTAACTGCCGCACTTGGTTTTGCATTTGTGGAAAATATGATTTATTTCACTAATTTTCTTACCTCATCAAGTCCTGATGGATTACTTTTTATTACCACTTTCAGAAGCCTTGGAACAATGCTCGCGCACACCCTATTTTCCGCTATGGCCGGTCTTATTTGGGCATACGCATATTTCTCAAAACAGATCAGTCCTTTTCAGAAAAAACACCTGCTGGCATTTGAGTTAAGAGATTTTATTAGTCGTGAAATTCTAACGCTTCATATAATAAGGCAGAATATTTTAAAAGCCCGACCGTCACGCCGTGGTGGTCATGAAAAAAAGATATTGGTTCTTGAAGGTATTTTTCTTGCTTCATTTTTGCACATAATATTTAATTTAACGACAACGTTGGAAATATTTGGTACAAATGTGACTTTTTTAATAGTACCTGGAATTATCGGAGGGTTTTTATTTGTGTCGTATCTCTTTACGAAGAAGTTGAACAAAAGGATATTGAAGATTGTCTGAACCACTGATTCTCATATGATTTAAATGATTTCACTGACACTGATTGCGTTGATTACGTTGATTACGTTGATTTGTTATTTAGCAATAACAATTTAATTATTCACCAATGTAGGGACGTTGCAATTCAGCCTTCGTAGCACTACGGCGAAGTAGGCTGCAACGTCCCTACGAATTGGTAATCAGTGTAAATCAGTGAAATCATAATAATCAGTGTCAGCGAAATCAGCAGAATCAGCGTAAATCAGCGGTTCAGACAACTAACCCCTTGATTTATTCGCTATTTTTTGGTATAATGTAATGAAGAATAGAACCAATTTTTTATGGCTGACGCAACTACAACAACACAGGATGAAGACGTACTGGTTATTCCTGAAGAAACTGCTGCTGACTTCCCAGAGCTTGTTAGTATGATCAAAGCAAGTCATTCCATGGATGACGAGGAACGGCAGTACTGGGTTGATGTTTTACCGATAATGGCTGATGACCAAATTGAAAATCTTCAGGACATTCTTGATAATGAAAAAAAGCAGATCAGTGATGCAAACAAGACTTATCAGGAAGGAATGCAGAGTGCCACACAAGAGGCTGTAAATACATTTGATGCAGAAGCGTATAAAGAAAAAAAACGTATGAGACTTGAAGCTGAAAGTACTCATGAAGTAGAAGAGAGAGAGCGTGAGGAAAATCTTTTAGCGGAATTGGAAAATTTGTAAAAATCCATCGCACGCTGGAAAGCATGCGCTGCATTTTTTTGTATTGCAGAGAACCTTTTCTAAGGTGCGAGGTAATACAAAAACCCTATTTACTGCATTTTCCGCCACAGCATTTATCACCTTCAGAGCAATCACTATCTGATGTTTTTGTAAATCCTCCTCCTTTATACTGAACACCGGGAGCCTCTAAAATTTTTTCTGTTTCAGAATGTCCGCATTTCAGACATTTTTGTTTATCGTGACCTGCTGGCAGTAGTTTTTCAAAACAGTGACCGCATTCAAGACATTTAAATTTATAGTTGGGCATCTTAATATTAATTAATGTTGTATGTTGTACGATTAAAGTTCATAAAACAGAATTATTGTATTTGATAAACGAGTTTTTATCAATGTCTTCCCCCTAATAAGTCAATATGATAATATCCTTATTGTTAACTTAAAACATTAATCGTAAAACATAAATCGATGTTAGAAAAGGCCTACGAAGCAAAAAAGTTCGAAGATGATATATATAAAAAATGGGAGGAGTCCGGTGCTTTTAAGGCTGATAGCAATTCGGATAAGGAACCATTTACAATTTCTATGCCACCGCCAAATGCGACTGGGGTACTTCATCTCGGACATTCAATAATGTTAGCACTGGAGGATATTATGATTCGCCACAGAAGAATGAAAGGGTATGAAGCCTTGTGGCTTCCGGGTACAGACCATGCGGCAATTGCGACAGAAAATGTGGTGATTAAAAATTTAAAAGAGGAGCAGGGAATAAAAAATCCTCGATCTCTTGGGCGAAAGGGTTTGATTGATGAGATTAAAAAATACGTTACAAAAAGTCAGGGCACTATCCGCAGTCAAATTAGGAAGATGGGTGCAAGTTGTGATTGGGAAAGAGAAAAGTATACGATGGATGCCTCTCTTCACAGATGTGTGAATGAGGTTTTTAAAAAAATGTATGATGACGAACTGATTTATCGCGGTGAAAGAGTTGTAAATTGGGATGTAGCTCTGCAAACAACACTTGCTGATGACGAAGTGGAATACGAAGAAAAAGAAGGGACTCTTTATACTTTTGAGTACCTTTCAGCAAAGCAAACTGGTGGTGAACCTTTATATGTAGCTACCAGTAGACCTGAAACAAAACTTGGTGATACCGCACTTGCAATTCATCCAAAAGATAAAAGATTTAAGCATTTGGTCGGCAAAACTTTTGATGTTGTATGGCCCCACCCCGGTGGGCAGGCCGGTGACAGGAAAATTAAAGTAACTGTAATTTCTGATCACGAAGTGGATCCGGAATTTGGTACAGGTGTTATTGGCGTAACTCCTTTTCACAGTAAAGTCGACTATGAATTATGGCAAAGACATAAAGATGAAATTCAGTCATATCCTATCCAAATAATCGGCGAAGATGGCTTTATTATGCCGGCAATTAAAGGCTATGCGGGACTTTCGGTGGAGGAATGCCGACATAAATTTGTTGAGGGGCTCAGAAAAGATGGGCGATTAAAATCTGAGGAAAAATATGTTCAGCAAATGTCTATTTCTTACCGTTCAAAAATGCCTGTTGAACCGATTCCTAAATTACAATGGTTTATTGATGTTAATAAACAGGCAATTGATTGGAAAGGAAAGAAAATGAGTCTAAAAGAAACAATGCTGGATGTAATTAAAACTCATGATATTCAGATTATTCCCGATAGGTTTGAAAAAACTTATTTCCATTGGATTGATAATTTAAAAGACTGGTGTATTAGTCGCCAAATTTGGTGGGGGCACCGCGTACCTGTTTGGTATAAAGGTGAGGAGATAAAGGTCGGAATTACGGCACCGAATAGTGATGACTGGAAACAAGATGAAGACACTTTAGATACGTGGTTTTCTTCTGCGCTGTGGACGTGGAGTACTTTAATCGATTCTAATATTACAGATGACACTTCATTATCCCTTGAAGATTTGCTCGCAAAAAGTCCTGATTATCAAAAATTCCATCCGACATCTGTAATGGAAACGGGTTACGATATTTTGTTTTTCTGGATTGCCCGTATGATTCTGATGACGACTTATGCAACCGGACAAATTCCATTTGAAACTGTTTATCTTCATGGACTAATTCGTACCAGAGATGGAGCAAAAATGTCTAAATCTAAACCAGAAACATGTATCGACCCACTTGATATGATTAATAAATACGGAACTGACGCACTCCGCATGAGTATGGTTATTGGTAACACTGCCGGTAATGATATGCGTCTTTATGAGGAGAAGATTATGGGATATAGAAACTTCACCAATAAGCTTTGGAATGCTAGTAGATTTGTATTGGGAATTTTGGAAGAAAAAGGCATTACAGATGAACCGAAAATTGATTATAAGAATTTAAGTGATGCGGATGAGTGGATTCTTGGAAAATTAAATGACACTATAAAACTTGCGGACAAAGGACTGATGGATTACAAAATCAGTGAAGTCGGGCAGGTACTTTATGACTTTTTATGGAATGATTTCTGTGATTGGTATTTGGAGTTAAGCAAGGGTGATAAACAAAATCCAGCGATTTTGTATTATGTTTTAAAAAATATTTTGATTTTGCTTCACCCATATACCCCATTTGTCACTGAAGTAATTTGGGGCGAGCTGCCTGGTCAAAAAGATATGCTGATTGGGGAAAAATATTCTGAAATTGATGGAAAAGATTACGATGTCAATTCAACTTCACAAATTATCGATGTAATTACAAAAATCAGACACTTGAGATCAGAAAACAAAATCGAACCTATACAGAAAATTTCTGTTACGATTTATGGTAATAAAAATACGGATATTTTGGAGAGAGGTCAGGAGGATATTATTCGACTTGCTAGAGTTGGTGAGTTAACTCTAGAAAAATCAGGTGACAAATTAGCAG
Organism: Candidatus Peregrinibacteria bacterium; assembly: GCA_030618315.1. Taxonomy (GTDB): domain Bacteria; phylum Patescibacteriota; class Gracilibacteria; order UM-FILTER-43-11; family UM-FILTER-43-11; genus JAFGCT01. The sequence continues at coordinate 4,388 of JAUXDO010000028.1, forward strand.
GTAGCGCGAGTGATGTTGTTAATGGAATTGAGATTTTTATACCATTAGACGGGCTTGTAGATACCGAAAAAGAGAAAGTCCGCCTCGAAAAAGAAATCGCCAATCTATCCGGTTATATTAAAGGAGTTGAAGCGAAACTTTCTAATGATAATTTCGTAAAAAATGCCCCATCGGCTATTATTGATGGTGAAAAAGTTAAATTAGATGAGGCGAAGGATAAGGTTGAGAAGATGAAGGAGCAGATGAAGAATTTGTGATTAGAAATCCTTGCCTTTCCGCCCGTGCCGGTTCGGACGGGTGCCTTTTCCTTTGCCTTATTTGGCTTGATTTTTAGGCTTATTTTTGCTATAATATATAGATAATATAAAAAGAAAAAATGCCAAATACACAAACATCTCAGACAGGTGCAATTGCGACAATTAATGTGGGTGCAACTGCTTATGACGAAAAACGTCGCAAGGAACAGGAGAGATTTGATAAAGCTGTAGAAAATGCCTCATTTTTAAATAAAAAAGAAAAGAGGGATTGGAAACTTCTAGGTTTGGTTCTTCATAGTAACCAATTTCTCCAAATTGAAAACATTATCCGAAAAGAAAATCTAAGACGATTAAAAATGCAGCAACAATTAGAAAAAATTAAACCAATTAAAAGCTAATGGACAGTTCAATGTTAAGCAAAGGGAAAGAAGCTTATGAAAAAGGCCAGGATGTAATTGGTACTGCGAAAGCATACAATTCCTTAAAAGATGTTCAGAAGCAGGCAAAGGAAGTCGGAAAAGACAAATTTGCTACCGGTGCTGAATATATACAGAATCTTAAAGGCAATCTTTCGCCTGAAACTCAATTAAGCGGTGTTTCTGATTTTACTACTGCTATGGTCAGATTAATCAGCAGAATCGCTAAGAAGGATGGAAATCTGGATGCTATAAGGAGTAATCCGGGAGCGCTCCAGCATGAACTGAATGCGTGTGGTGTCAGCTATTCTGAATTAAAACTGGATGAGCAGGCCGCGCTGCAGCATTTGCCGAGAATTGCCTCTGAAGGTGGAGCAACAAGTTTGTATTTAAAAGAAGCTTGGCCTGGAATTGTGGATCAGGGTGAGGAATCAGCAAAGGGCTGGACTGCAAAGGTTAAAAACTTTGTAAAAAACGATCCTGTAGCTACGGCTGCCATTGTACTTACTGCTGTTGCTGTTGGTTATGTTGGATGGAAATTATTTAATAAATTCTTATCAGGCAAGAAAACTGAAAAGGCTAGTGGCAAAAAAGATGAAAAAGGAGGAATGAGCTTTGGAACAAAGATGCTACTAGGTGCAGGTCTTGCAACTGTAGCCGCATTTGGTGGTAAAGCATTAGTCAAAAAGATTCTTGCCATGATGGGCAAGGAGGATATTGCTGAACTACTTGAAAAAGGTGAAGATTTACCCGAAGAAACAAGAAAGTTGCTTGAAGACCAAAGAGAAATGCTGGAAAAACAGGAGGTAAAATTGGATGAAATGAGAGCAGAAATGACAGAAAAAGGAAGAACTGCAAAAGGTGCCGTGGCAGGGACTGTGGCAGGTGCTGTGGCAGGGGCGAAGGATAAGGTTGGTGGGGCGGTGGAAAATATACGTAATACAACTAGTGGCTCTGTTGAAATTCTCAAAAATCCAAAACAGCAATTTAATATTGCAGTTAGCTTATTTGTTGCAGGTTATTTCTATGAATGGGTGTTTGATGATGCCAATATGAAAAATAATGCAAATAGCACTATTAAAAGTCTTCGTAATATACCAATACACGACTTAATTAGTGTATACAAAAATGCTGAAGCAAACGGCAAAACAAATATATCGCCATCAAAAATACCTATTGATAATAGTAAAATAAAAATCGGCGATAAAGAGCTTTTTCTTACTTTGCAAAAATTATCTGAACTCTATTTACTTTTTGGTAAAAATGAAAAAATTAATACTGTTGAAGATTTATTTTTATTTGCTTATAAATCTCCTGCCTTCAGAACGTCTGCCAATGTTTTTGCTTCTTTGAAAACAAAGGGGCTTAGTGGTGCAATGAATGACTTTGGAGATGACTTTGATTCAAAATTCGATAAAATGAAGTATCATGTTGTAGATTCGCTTAATGAGGATTTTTCCACGAATCTAAATAAAACTGATAAAAAGGAATTAAGAAAAATTCAGGCAATGCTTCTTGTTGGTGCCAGTCTTTCTGGTGATAAGGATGAAGCTATAGATAGCATTGTCAGCAGTATGACTAAAAAGCCTAATCAGGCTGTAATTAACGAAGCAAAACGGTTTTTTGAATATGTACAAAGCAAATCAGATATAACTCTTGCTAAAATTATTGATAGGTATGGAGTGCAAGATGAAAATATTAATCACTTAAAAGACTTACTTGTTCCTGAAAACCTAGCATTTGGAAGAGCCTGTTTGCTTATTAGTGTTACGAAGGGCTTGAATTGGGAAGTGGAAAAATCGTCTGCAAAAGATTTTAGTGTAATTACTGCTGTAATCGGAGCGCTTCCTAAAAATCAAAGAAATAATTATATCAGCCAACTCACAAGTGCATTTATTGAAGAAGACACAAATATTAAATTCCCTGCGCTGAAAAATCTAAAACCATATTTTAAAAAGGCCTATAGCATTGGAATAGAAAGCTTGCATAAAAAGGGAATTGGCATTTTACAAGGACTAAGCTCATTTAAATTCCTGGAAGGTTTTTGTGATTTAACAGGAGATGCACTTGCTACGATTGTAGGAATGTGCGGCATTACAGCTGAAGAATTAAATAATACTGGCTCAGGTCATGCATTCTTAGCCTTGCTAAATTCAAAAGGAGTTGTTATTGGATATGAAAAGAAGAATCCGGTAATGCTGGCCTTAAGCTTTGGAGCAAATACGTTTTTTGTAAAACCAGTTGGAATACTAAAGGAAACACTATCGGATCTTAAAGATGGTGATTTTGAAGGAGCAGTTAAAACATGGATGTATGGCTCTACAGGCTTTATTACAATCGGAGCAGTTTCAGGTTACATGAAAGCCCGTGCAGGAAGCAAAGGATGGCTTACAATACCAAGGGCAAGGGGTGCATTAAAAGGTGCTGCAAAATGGTCACTTTATCCTGTTTATGCTCCTATTTGGGCATTGGGAAAAATAGGAAAAACCGGAAAATTTGTCTACAACGTAGCCAGAGCACCAGGTGCAGCCGTAATTAGAGCAAACGAATATATCAGAAGACCAGGTCGCAATCTTACTGCCAAAATGCGAACATCAATGGATAAATTTCGTTATGTTTCATTAGCTCCAGGGCAAAATGTTTCTAATATGCTGGTCAATGGTAGATTGCTTGATGATTACTATGATGCATCTTCATATAACACTCTCTCGGGAGCTGAAGTTAAAAGAAAGCTAAAATACGATAAAAAAAGTTTGTTAAAAAGAATGGCTTCCGGATTTAATAAAAAAATGGCTGATGAGTATGCCAAAAGGTTTATGAATAACTATAATAAATTTTTTGAAATTAACGATAAAACAATTGATCCTAAATCAGTAAAGGATATATTTAATAGGATAGCTAAATGCTCAGCAAATACTGAAAATCACAGAAAAACATATGATGAGATAATTAAAATGGTAAAAGGGCAAAAGCCTAATGTTACATTGAGAGATAAAATAACTAACAAGCTAATAAAAACAGGCCTTTTTGAGGCTGAGGCACATGCCCTTGCAGATCAAATGGTAGATAAAAAATCAGTTGAAAGAATATTTGATAGACTAAAAAGAGGAGCTGTACATTCATCGCATACAAGAATCAGTACTACCGCAGATACCAAGCCTAAAACTATTAAAGCTCCTGAAAAACAGAAAAATGTTTTGGATGAAATCAAAAAAATTGATAATAAAATTAGGCAGGATAAACGAAATTTTTCTAAAAAAAGAAGAGCGCTGGCAAAAAAATATAAAAATATGTCTGATCTAAGTGTTCGTGCTAAATATGAATCTGAATTAAGGACGTTGGGTGAAAAAATGGATATAACAAAACAGTTTAAACGCAGAGTAAAACTAACCGAAAGTCTTCCTAAGGATGTTCAGAAGAAAAATAATGTTGAGATACCAGATATTAAAGCTGTTAAAGGAGGTAAGATAAAGAAAGTAGGAAAAGGACTAGTCGGAATAGCCGCTACAATAGCTGCTATGTATGGTGCAAGTGAGTTGATTTCATGGGCAGTTGGTGAGAATGAACAGTTGGTACTGGAAGATATTTATAAGGATGAAATAGCATCTTCCAGAAATAATGCAGAAAAACAAAGCCTTGAAGAAAATAAGGAGATAATGAAAATAACGGTTAATTATTTTTCTGATATTGATGCTGAATATAGTGAGCTTTTTAATCACTTTTCACCACAAAAACTAAAGATGATGAGTGAGAGACAGTTAAAAACAGAGGTTAGCAAAGCAGTTCGCTCGCATAAAATGATGACAAGGGATATCAGAGAATTTATTGCCAATAACCTTGGATCAATAGAAAAATTCTACAAAACATTTCCTGATGCTCAGGGTGAAAAAAATATTGGAAACATAATGGCACTCGGATTTGATAAAGAAGGTCAGAAAGTTGAGCTAAAATATGCAGGTAACGATGAGTTCAGAACTGAACTTTGGAGTAAGATTGATTATGTTAATGAAAATCTTGATGATTTATTAGCCGGAAAAGAGCCTGATAGCTGGGGTCAAATTGCTGATAGCGCAACATATATGATTCCGGTATATGGAACAGCTCGGGACGCTAAAGATGCATACAGACATTATGGACGCGGTAATTATGGAGACATGGCTATCAGCGGACTTTGGACTGTGGTAGGCGGTGTTAGTGATGTATTAATGGTTGTTGGAGTCGGCGCAATTATAAAGGGCGGAACCACAGCTTTGCGCGGTGCTAAAGTGGCAAGAGCAGCAGGTGCCGCAACTAAGACGGCAAAGGCAGCTAAAACAGCTAAAATAAGCAAGGGTGCATCAACAATAACAATGGGCATGATGGGCGCTGATTTATTTAGGCCACTTTTCAGACCAGCTCTTGATGTTAAAAGAGTATTTTAGGTTATAATTCTGAAATATCCTTCCTTTTCCCGTCCGTTGAAAAGTATTTTGAATAAACCCCTTTTACGAAAGCAAATGTCGCATGCATGAGTGACGAAAGGACTTCTTTGAGTGATCTGATTTTTGCAATTGTAGTGTTGTATTCCTGTGCACTTCCGGATGAAAGGTTTTTTTCAAGTTTTTTAGCCTTTTTCATCTCATGCTTAATTTGTATTTTTATCGCAGTTCTTACCTTCTTGATCATTACTTCTTCTGTAGGAATAGTGATTCCCCGTAATTGAGATGCAGTTTGCAGATTGTCATCATCTCCTTTTTGTCCTCCTCCTTTTAAATCACCTTTCTGCCCACTCTCCCCCTTTTTTTCGGATACGACCTCTTTTGGCTTTTCTGCGCCCCCCATAACATCTGCAACTTCACCCTTAATACCTTCAGCGCTTTGCTGAACTGCAGCAGTCCCCTCATCGGCTTTTTCGGATTTCTTTTTGCTTATCAAGCCATCAACCGACTCGGTTATGGTAGGTTTTTTCTGTGCATCCTCTGGATTTTGGTTTGTATCTGGGGTCATGTGGATAGATGTGGTAACGAGAGAAGTTTAACATAATACCAATAACTTGAAAATAGCGGTTAGTAGCTAGCGGTTAGCGGATAGCTTTTTGAGCTAATCGCTAACCGCTAATCGCTGACCGCTGATTTCATATTTTCACTTTTTCGCAAAATTATGATAAATTAGTACAGCATATGAAAAAATTATACTCATCCACATTTCTAAGCATTATCCTGGCATTTTTTGTATACCTTGGAATACAGGAGCAACAAATTGATATTGTAAAAAGTGAACCGATTCCTGTTTTTTCTAATATTTTCAGACCTGATTTTCAGCCTGTAAATGAATTTGATGCAAAGCCGATAGTCGAGAATGTGAATATCGAAGTTTTTTATACTTTTGGATGCCGTGATTGTAAGAATTTTGGACTTTATACTGTGCCGGCAATTAATGAGAAATACTCAGATCGTGGGGATATTAATTTGGAAGTTTATTTAAATCCGGATACCAGAGATGATGGTCAGTATTTTGCTGTAAAAGGCGTTAAATGCGCTGAAGAATATGAAAAGTATTGGGAGATGCATAATGAGCTTTTTTTGACATCTGAACCGTTAAGTCAGAGAGAGGTGGATTTAACAGGACAAGGTCTTGAACTTCCGTTATATGAATTCAGAAATTGTATTAAAAGCGAAAAATATCACGATTTTATGAATGCCGTGAATGATGTTGCAAAAGAAAAAGGCGTCATTAAAATGCCAGTTGTTTATATAAATGATTATATGCTGACTGGTGATCAGCCAATTGAAAATATTGAGAAAATCATTAATGAAATTCGTAATTTTTAATTCGTAATTCATAATTAGATATGGAAGATTGTATCTTCTGCAAAATAGCTAATAAAGATATAGATTCTGAGCTTATCTATGAAGATGATGAAATCATAGCTTTTAACGATATTCACCCTCAGGCCAAACATCATGTGCTGATTGTGCCTAAAAAACATATTCCAAAGATTAGTGATCTGAATGAAAATGAGCAGGATGAGATTTTGGTAGGCAAAATGTTCTTAATCGCCCGTGATATTGCTAAAGAAAGGGAGTTGGATGGATATAAGTTACAATTTAATGTTGGTGAATCGGCTGGGCAGATTATTTTTCATATACATTTACATTTAATATCGAATGGATAAACTGTGGAATATCTGTGGATTTCTATTGAATATCTATAGACAATCAATAGAATATCAATAGATCATCAATAGAAATGACCAAAGGTAAACTCTACATCACAGCAACTCCAATCGGAAACCTATCCGACCTGACTCTCAGAGCAAAGGAGATTTTGAATTCAGTAAATTTGATTGCTTGCGAGGACACAAGACATTCAGGGATTTTATTGAAGCACTACAAAATTGATAAACCGAAACTTTCTTTTCACAGCCATAGCGGACATGCGAAGGTTATAAAAATTCTCGCTCATTTAAAAAATGGAGATGATGTGGCATTGATTTCCGATGCAGGAACTCCGGGTATTTCCGATCCGGGTTATGTTTTAATCGACTCCGCACTTGATTTGGGCATTGAAGTCATTCCAATCCCCGGTCCAAGCGCTGTAATCACCGCCTTGTGTGCGAGCGGTCTGCCTACTGATAAATTCCTGTATCTTGGCTTTTTGCCTACTAAAAAAGGCCGTCAGACGCTATTTAAAAAGATTGCGGATAGTGAATATACAGTAGTTTTTTATGAATCCCCACATCGATTAAAAAAGACACTTAAGCAGTTAAAGGATTATTTGAGTCCGGACTCCAAAGTCGTCGTAGCAAAAGAACTAACTAAAATTTACGAAAAGTTTTATCGGGGAAATATTGATGAAGTAATTGGACATATTCCTGATAAACCTAGGGGCGAGTATGTTGTGATGATAAATACTGCCTAAAGGCGTGGATTCGGCTCGGATACGATCCTGTGGATTAGCTCCTATCGTCGCGTTGATGAACTCGATTACTCGCGTGGATGTTGTTCGGAGTACCTCTCGTTGATGAGCCCTGACGGGCGTGGATTACGTTTTTTTACATTGGTGCTATTTTATTATGAGATATTTTTTTACAAGTAAAAAAATGTAAACCAATTAGTAGTTCACTATGTAAGAAAATGTAATCAACGCGAAGCACATCCACGAGAGGTACTCCGAGCTCATCCACAGGTCTGTACTCAGACCAACATCAACGCGAAGCATAATCCACGCTCGTACTCGAGCATAATCCACAGGTCTGTAATCAGACCGACATCCACAGCGAAGCGCAGTTAATTCATTACCGCATCAACCCTATCTGAAATTCCAAGATTTCTCATTTCCTCATCGTACTCCTGAGCCGAAATTTGTATTGAAGTCATAAGATTTTCAAGATTCTCTTTGGTTGTTTCTTTGTGAACTTCCCAAAGCTGTACACCGTCTGAATTACCTGCTCCAACCTGATGAAAAGGGTTTAAGTCTGCCTCATGCAATACCTGTACAATCGCATAACTGTAAGCATCCAGTTGTCTTTTTGAATAACGGGCATCTTTAATATGCGTGCCAAAGCCGACCATAAAATTCTTATCCCTATCGGGCTCTATTATCTTCATCTGAAGGCGTTTAAATATTTCTGGTGATTCTTTTGGTTTTTCAATCATTAATTTAGGGTTTTTAAATATTCATCCGGAACATA
>JAUXDO010000098.1 GCA_030618315.1 Candidatus Peregrinibacteria bacterium
AATCTGTTCACCGATAGAAAGGCCATCTGTGATGAGAATGCCATCATGTCCGACAAGATCACCGGCAACAACACTTTGCTTTTTCACAGTATTGTCCGGCTTAATAATCCATACCATCGTACTTTTATCAAGCTGTCCTTCAAAAATAGCCGTTATGGGAATAATGATCCTGCTCTTTTCATCTGAGGCACTCTTTAAAATTATAGTTACCCTGCAACTCATTCCTGCAGCTACTTTAATTTGAGTTTCATCAAGCGGTTGGTTTGCATGATCAAGGTATAAATGCAAAGGGAATCCTTCGGCAGTAGGTTTTTTCTCAAGTTCTTTTAAGCTCGCTTTAAAAACAATATCCGAATAAGTTTCAAGGCGTACTTCATAAGAATCAAAATTTAAAAATTGGATTGCCAACTGCTCAGGGATAGTTGTAATAACCTCCAGGACTGAAATGTCAACTAAAGTAGTAATGGCTTGCCTTATCTGAACTTTATCACCAAGCTGGGCAAGCTTTGGTCCAAAAAATCCGGTATAAGGAGCAAGTAGTTTTGTATCTTTAAGCGCATTTTTTGCATCATCCCAGTCAGCTTTAGCTTCAAGGTAATTGGCATATTTACGATCATAATCATTCTTTGCCACCGATCCTTTTTTCCACAATCTATAATAGCGGTCCGATTCTGCTTTCGTTTGGTCAAACCTGGCTTTGGTTGATTGTACATCAATACGATAATCACGCGGATCTATTTCTGCAATTAAAGCTCCTTTTTTAATCTGTGCACCTTCAACTACGTTGTATTTAATAATGGGGCCACCAACCCGGAATGATATCTCTGTTTCCTGGTTTTCTTTGGTTACACCTGGATATCCTTTTCCGGTTGGATCATTAAAATCACCTATTGTCATTGACTTTACAGGGCGAATTCTTGTTTTGGCTTCTTGCTCAGGAGATCCACAACCAGAAAGCATCCAGAGACCTATAAGCGCAGCAACTAAAATTGATAATTTATTCATATTTATGGTTTTTAAATTTCTGCTTTTAAAAGATTAATTATTTAGTTCTATGCTGTTTATACTAGATTGTTAAAAAATGTCATGTCCTTTTTGTAATTAAACATTCAACATATAATATTCAATTTTCATTATTTTGATATATTTGACTTCGCAGTTTTGTGGCTCTATCATTTTAGGCTCTATTGCGAAACACTCAACTCTCCCATTGCTCGTTGATGATTCGAGAATGCAATGTTAAGCTGATATTTTGCCTGAATGTAATTCAAATATGTTTTTTGCCAATACAACTGCGCATCCAATACTTCGAGTACTGAAGACAGGCCTTCGTGGTAACGATCAAGCATGACATCCACATTTTTTGTAGCATTGTCCAATGAACTAACAGAGAAATCAAGTTGCCCTTGTGTCTCTTGCAAATCGTAATAGCTGCTTTCTACTTCCAAAGTAATCATGTCTTTGGTTTTTTCCATTTCAAGCTTAGAAACCTCTGTTACCTGACGTATGGCAAAAATTTCTTCTTTTTTCTTTCCCCAATAAAAAATAGGAATGGCCAGTTTCGCCTGTAAGTTGTAATTAAAGGCAGGATTCGATGAAAGTCCGGGGCTTGGGGCACCCCAATTGCCACCTACGCCTATACCAAATTGCGGATTGTATTTTGAAGCGGTTATTTTTTCGGTGAACTGATTCATGGATATTTTATTTACATGCATATTTATTTCCGGTCGCTGTTGCATGGCCTTATCAGCAAGGTTGCTCTCTTCTGTTTCCCAATCAACAATCAATAATGAGTCGGCAATATTTAGAGCAGTTTTAACCGGAAGACCAATCATACGATTCAATTTCATAATGCTTATCATAAATTCTTTTTCGGTTTTAATAACTTTATATTCAGCATCATTGTATCTTACTTTGGCCTGATATAATTCGTTCATCCCTACAACTTCCTCATCCACCCTGTCTTGAATTACTTTTAGAAATTCACCAATGGCATCCCGGTATTTTATTAAAAGATTATTCAGTTCTTTTTTGGTAACCGCATTCCAGTAAAATGCATCCGAATTCAACATCACCTCCTGCTCGTTCAGGTTGACAAAACTTCTCATAACCTCAGCCTGGGACATCGCTGCATTTTTGGTGTTCTTTAAATACCCACCGGTAATAATGGGTTGAGTTATTGCCAGATCAAGTGAATAAAAGTTATTCAATTGCTCACCAGGATTTCCATCAGAGTCAGGGGCCAACTGGAGTGGCACACCCATATAATTATAATTACCAAAAAAATCCAATTTTGGTAAACGATCAGATTTGGCTGCATCAACCATTGATTCAGCACCGGCAAGATCGGCTTCTGCCATTTTAATCTGTTGCTGGTACTCAACAGCCAGACGTCGGTATTTAAAAATTAATGTATCTTGTTGACCAGATACCACTATTATTGAAAATAAAATTAAAAATATTGAAATAGCATTACGTTTCATAAGAGTGATTATATTATTTGTTATTTATCAGGTTTCAAGGCACTTAATGAATATTGTTCAGGATTATTTGAACCATAAGTTTTTACTGCAATAATATTCCTTTACATAAAAAGTGCAAATGTACAATTAATAATGATACTAAATAAGCCTGCGAAGTGGACAAAAAGCGGACAGTAAAAAGTTTGAATGATACCTGCCCCCTTAAAATTTTGTAATATAATCCTCAAGCGAATCTTTTGGTAATAAGTTTAGTTTCTTTCGGATTCGATACCTGGTTTTTTTTATGCCTTCATTGGTGACATTCAGGACAGAGGATATTTGATGTGAGGACAGGTGGATGCGCAGATAAGCGCAAAATTTCAACTCCGATTTTGTGAGTGCCGGATGTTTTGCTATTAATTTATTGAAAAAATCTTTGTGCACTTCCCTGAACAGAAGCTTAAAAATTTCCCAATTATCTTGCTCCGTACTTTGTAATTTCAAGTTTCTTCTGATATTAATAAGGTCTTCATAAATTTCTGTTTTTGTTTGTTTTTCCAATAGTGCATCGATGCGCTTCAGGGCGTATTCATTAATTCTACTGGTCTTGCTAATTTGCAGGGCCGTGGCAACCAATTCTCTCTTACTTGCATCTAATAATTCTTTCGCCTTACGCTTCTCTCTTGCTTGCCGTTTTTGTTTTTGCTCAAGTGTATGTTGGATTGAAATATCTAATCCTACTCCCATAAAATATAATCTACCTTTATCTTCAAATTTGTAGGCTTCATAAAAGTAGGGAATCTGACGGCCATTTTTATGGATTATGGAAGCTTTAATCTGAGTATTACCACTAGTGAAAATTTGCATGATCGCTTTTTCAACTTTTATATATTCTTTCTTAGTAAAGAACTGATAAGGTTGCATATTTAAAAGCTCTTCCCCTGAATATCCCAGATTAGTTTCAAGGTTGTCATTCCATCTTTTAAGAAAAAATTCATACCCAACTTTTTCATACACATAAAAAATACCTGGCAGGCTGTTAATCAACTTATTACTAAAATCCTTGGCATTTATGAATAGTCTTTCCTTAAGCTCGATTTCAGTTTGATTCATTTTTTCAATTTTATGATAATGATCCTGCAGTTGAATCTTAAGCTGGTTTATTTCAGCAATCTGAGCTCTAAGTTTTTCTTTGTTGTTTTTTAATTTACTTATATCAATTGCAATTCCAATGACATATTCAATGCCATCCACAACTACAAGGCTACGCATAGCTAGAATTGGAATTATTTTGCCGGATTTATTCTTTATACTATACTCAATAATTCGTTCTTTATCATCACCATCGGAAATGATTTCCATGAATTTTTCAACTACCCTTTCTTTGTCTGGTCTATGAATAAACTCTGAAACAAATTTATTATTCAATTCATTCTCAGTAAAACCTGTTATAAGTTCAAAATTTTTGTTCCATGTTAACAATTTACCCTCTTTGGAAAAAATATAGGTGTGTTCGGGCATACCCTTTATAATTCTTTCTAATGAAAAGGGTACTCTTGGAATATTATGCTCTGTTTCGCTCATAAATTAATTTCTATCAGAATTGAGGGAATGGTGCAAATTAAAACACACAACCCTACTTGAGCCAGGGCATTAAAATAATGAATCGATAAGATTTCGTTTATTGCAATGCCGCTAAGGACTGACTATTAGATGAATATTAATTAGTTTGTCTATAAAGTCCAACTTCTGCGTTGTTGCTCAAAATCTAAAACCTCAAATACACTAGTATTCTGCGGGTTAGATTTATCGCACGCCTTGAATTTGAACTTTCTAGTTCAAACT
>JAUXDO010000011.1 GCA_030618315.1 Candidatus Peregrinibacteria bacterium
GACTATTTAACAGGTTCGACTTCTGATAATCTCGAATATTCTATGGGTATAGCATTTAATACAGACTTATTTGAGCAAGATGCCATAGCTGAATACTTTAAGGATAACGGGGTCAAAGAAGGAATCAGAAAATATGCAAAAGATATATTGGAATTAATAAAAGACGAAGGAGAATTAACTGACAATGAATATATCACAGGCAAAAAGATAATTGATGAAGTCATTGACACTAAATACTTCAATTTAAGAGACATTATTAGTGGCAGAAACGTTGGTTTCAAATTCTTCACATTAAACAAAAGCGCAATAATAAATGTGATGACAAAAATTGGCAATTTGATTGAAGAACCTTTGACAGTAAGCGACCTGCAAATGATTAGAAGTGGCCTGGGTAAATTTAGTCTCGCAGGAATATATAGAATAAATGAAGAAAATGGAGTTCTGGATAACTTTCTTATTAAATTTACTCTTCGAAACTACGAACCGCTACAATTAAGCATTAAATATCGTTCAAAAATAAGTAATTTTAATAATGCTGCTAAAATTCAGGGACCAAGTGAATATATAGAAATTGAAGATATTGAGGAGCTGGAAGGCATTCTTCCTTACTAAGAAAGCACCCATCTATTACCTTCTTCCCGAATTGCTCCTTTAAGACTGAGATTGGTTAGAATTTCGGATAAATGAGGTACTTTCATTGATGTTTCAAGTATTAGTTCATCTATAGTTTTTCCGCCATCAGCAAGTTTGGAGAGCATGCTGTTTTCATTTTCGTTAAAATCAAATTGCATTTGTTGTTGTGCTGATTCCATTTGATATTCTTCCAAAATATGATTTACAGATTCTACTAATTTTGCTTCGCTTCGACGAATAAGGTGATTTGTTCCGCTTAAACTGACTTTTGTTATGTTATTGGGGACAGCAAAGACGTCTCGACCCTGCTCAAGCGCCAGACGGGCAGTAATTAATGCACCGGACTTAATACCTCCTTCGGTTACCAAAACACCACGAGAAAGGCCAGAGATAATTCGGTTTCTTCTTGGAAAATGATGCGGAACTGAAGGGGAAGAAAGAGGATACTCCGAGATAACTGCACCACTTTGTTTAATGATTCTGTTGGCCAAATTTATATTGGATGATGGGTAGATAAAATCAACCCCCGAACCAAGTACAGCAATTGTTTTGCCATTATTTTTTAAGCAGGACTCATGAGCACATGAATCTACACCAAGCGCCAAACCACTTACAATCACAAAGCCATTCCTTGTTAAATCGGATGCAAGCCTATCTGTAATCATTTGTCCATACGGTGTAACATCCCGCGTTCCAACAACCCCCAGCACCTTGTGCAATGATGGAATTTTTCCACGTACAAATAAAAACGGTGGCGGATCTACAATCGATTTTAAACATTCGGGGTACTCGTCATCAACAATTGATAAAAGACTGACCCCAAAATATTCCATTTTGGATGTGATATCGTGAAACGAAATCCCCTCCTTAAATTTAAAAACTCTTTCAATTTTTTCTTTGCCAATTCCGATATTGGATAAAAAATCAGGTGTGATTTTTTTCCACGCTTTTTCGAGATCTCCAAATTTCTTGAGAACAAATCGATATTGTTCGTAATTCAGGATTCCCCATTGGGCCCATAGATATAGGTATTCGTCTTTCATGGTTTTTTATTTATCAAATAATTGATTATAATGATTTTTAATCTGCAATTCATTTAAATTATTAATTTTATTCTCAACATCATTCTGCCATTTTGATGGATTGTTTTTGACATATGCACGAATTCTATTCAATGATTCCTCATTTCGAATTATCTGATCGTAAAATCTCCCATGCCAAATAAAATCCTCATAATTATTTTGATTACACCATCTTTTTACTGCCACCTTAAACGATTGCATAATCGATGATAGGGAATTCTTCTGCAACCCCCCACATTCCCGTTGTACGGACGCGAAATTTCGCGTCCCTACCGTACAACGGGAATTCCCAAAAACCAATACCCCATGCAAATGATTTGGCATCACAATCCATTCACCCAAACTAACAAACGGAAAATGCTTCGGAATCTCTTGCCAAAACTTGGCCACAATATTTCCAATATCCGACAAACCCATAATGGCATTTCTTACATCGCCAAAAAAATGGCTCCCATATTTTGTGCATATTGTTACAAAATATTCTCCATTTTGCGAATAATCATATCCCTTTAATCGATAAGATTGTCGATCTGGAAGATCACGATAATAATTCATACAATAAATTCATTTAAATACTAATAATTCACTTTTATACTAAAAACGAGATGCCACTGTATCACATCATTTTCAAAAATCAAAACTTTATCTCACTTCCACTGGTTACCTTCCCAATAACCTGCGCCTCAATATTCTGTTCGGATAGATCACTTATAACTTTATCGACCTCGCTAGAATCCACAACCATCATCATTCCAACTCCCATATTCCATGTTTTATATGCCTCATCTCGCTCAACATTTCCAAATTCCATCAATTTCTTCATAAATTCATGTGGTTCGATTAGATTATCAAGCTCAGCTCCAAAATTTTTCAAAAGACGAGGTAAATTCCCACGAATTCCACCGCCAGTATTATGCACAATTCCTTTAATATTAACTTTTCTTTCCTTTTTATAACCACCAATCAGACTTAGAATTGCACGATGGTAAATTTTACAAGGAGTTAAAATAACTTCACCCCAAGTACGTGCCCCTCCTGAGCTTGTCGAAGGGCCGTCACCATAATCTGCACTCACCCAATCATCACCAAATTTCTTTTTAAGGATCATACGAGCGAGGCTTAAACCATTTGAGCGGATTCCGTCTGATTTTAAACCGATAATGGTGTCTCCTTCTGTGATATCATTACCAGTAATGACTTTATCCTTCTCAACTACACCAACTGCGGTCGCATTCCATATTGCACCATTAAGAGCGTCACCAAGTTCTGCAAGTTCACCACCCGGTACAACAATTTTTTGCTCTAAAGCAGCTTTTTTAAGACCGGACATCAATCCTTCTACCATTTCTTCGTCGAGTGATGGGCTATCCAGAGTATTTGTAATGGAGATGATTTCCGCACCAACACAAATTCCATCATCCGCCACCATTGCGATTAAATCATAACCAAGTGTATCGAATCTTCTCATCTTTTCTGCAACTTCAATTTTAGTACCAACTCCATCATCGTTTTGTATCATATAAAACTCACCCATATCCAGCATTCCGGTAAAACCGCCCTCCTGAACAACGGGTTCACCAATCATCCCGCTTCGACCAGCAAAAGTTGCCTTAGCAGCAGCATAAGCCATCTTGGAACATCTATCCCCAAGTTCCACATCAACCCCTGATTCTTTATAAGTAGCCATTAAAAATGTTAAATGTTAAATGATAAATGTTAAATAATCCGTCCATTCTCCAAAACAATAGACCTTCCTCCTACCAACTCCTGCACTAATGGATCATGAGTTGTCATCAAAATAGTAGCCCCTTCTTCATGCAATTTCTTAAACAAATTAACAATAGCGCGTACATTTTCCTCATCCAGATTACCACTTGGCTCATCTGCAAGAATTAAACGAGGTTTATGTACAAGCGCACGTGCAATAGCGAGTCGTTGAATTTCACCACCTGATAAATGCTCAGGAAACTTGTCTTGAAAATTCAATAATCCAACCTTCTCCAAAATCTTCGGAACACGTCGATGAATTGCCTCATTGGATTCACCGCAAACCTCCATAGCAAATGCCACATTTTCAAAAACCGTCTTTTTTGGAAGCAATTTATAATCCTGAAAAACAACTCCGACTTTTCTGCGATAAAGCTGTTTAGTATCTTCATCCATTTGATTTACAATAACTCCATCAACCTCAATTGACCCACTATCAGGCGTCTCTGCGCCAATAAGCATGGATACAACAGTTGATTTACCAGCACCTGAAGTACCTTTCATTACAACAAATTCACCAGGCTGAATCTCAAAAGAAAGCCTATCTAAAATCAAGTGTGCCCCATATTTTTTTGTAACATTACGGAAAGTAATCATTATTAAATACGACGTTATTGTATTTGTATTGTAATGAAAAGATTAACTTTTTCCCAATCTATTTTTGTAATAACCCCAAACGATACTAAATATTAGAAAAACTCCAAAAAATAACCACGCAGTTTGTACTCCTCCATTAAATAAATATAAGAGTATTGCTATAAGTGCAGCAATTGACCAAACAACTTTTAAACTAAGAAGAGTTTGATAACTCTCAATTCCTTTTTTATTAGCTATTAAAGATATACCACCAATGCCGATTAATGCGGCACCAACAATTCTTACAGCCAATGTATCAATTATAGATATTCTAAAAAGTGACATAGTCCAAGTCGGTGCAAATATAAAAGGAATTCCAAAAATCATATCTGCAAAAAAATGTATTTTAAACCAAATACGAAGGGAAGTTGGTATGTTTGTCATGTTATTCTGTTTAGTAAGCAACTGGATTATAGCAAATTACAGCTTGCCAACCACACATCTTTTTAATAGAATAACGTGGCTCCTGAGATAATGGGGTCACCGAAAAATGCGAGCGGAACCCTTGATTATACCGAACAAAGTGAGGATATAAGCAAGAGGTGAGCAGTATTTTATGGGGGAAAGGAAGAAGCTTACGTATGCTGAAGTTTAGGAGTAAAACAAGTAAACGTAAGCAGAAGTAAGTTTCTGACGTGCGCCAGTAGCTCAGGGGATAGAGCGTCCGGTTGCGGTCCGGGAGGTCGTAGGTTCGATTCCTATCTGGCGCACCATTGAATAATTTGTGATTTGAGATTTGTGATTTGAGAATTAAATCAGAAATCTCAAATCACAAATCACAAATTCTCAAAGAAAAGAATAGTCAGCATAAAACTATGAAACAAAGAAACCTCAAACTTTTCTACATCCACGAACTCTTTTTTCAATTCAACGAAAGTATGTTGGCTATTGTGCTACCTATTTTTATATATAAATTATTTGGATCGATTAGCGCAGTTTTTGTTTTTACTTTTGCATGGAGCTTGTTCTATGCAATATTCTTTCTGCCAGTTTTCAATCTGGCCATGAAACTAAAAAACCCTAAATATTTTATGGTAATGGGGATGGTTTTTTATGTAATTGCTCTGATTTTGTTCGGCAGAACGACTCAGGACAACATCAATCTAATGTATCTAGCGACACTATTCTTTTCTCTTTACATCACATTTTATTGGATGATAAGACACTGGTTCTTTTCAGTGAATTCAGATTATACAAAAATTGGAAAGCAGGTCAGCACATTGGTTATTATTAGGACACTTGTAGGTTTCATCGCTCCAATTATTGGTGGTGCTCTTAGTCTTCTAGTTTCGTTTAACGCAACCTTTATACTAGGAGCGAGTGCAGGATTTTTGAGTCTAATACCAATTATACTTTTCAACGCGCCACCTCATCCAAGAGGATATGGCATTAAAAAAATAATCAGAATTCTTAAAAAACCAGAACTCAAAGCAATTAGCCCTACATACTTTTGGGAAGGTATTGGTGGAATTATGATTAATTGGACATGGGTATTAGTTTTTGCAATATTTATTGGAAATATATTGGATCTTGGAATACTTTTTGGTGTTTCAACACTGGCAATCGCATTAATGACATGGCTATCCGGACACTGGTTTGATAAAAGAAAAAGAACTACAATATTAAAACGTGTAGTAGGATTTAAAACCATAACTACACTTTTATACACTTCGATTATTCTTTTTCCAAATTTGATATTTGTATGGATTATCGAATTCGCCAATAGGCTTTCCACAACAAGTTTATATACAGTAGCGGACTCATATTTATTTGCTTACAGCAATAAAATTCATCCAATTCACTTCCATTTGAATCGAGAGATACACTTGGCCATAAGTCGAATTATAAGTGCTGGAATACTTTCAATTATATTTTACCTTCTTCCGGCAGAATATCTTTGGGTTAGCATTGGCCTGGGTGCCTTTACTTATATTGGGTGGCTTAAATTAAAAAAGAGTGACCATCTACTTCATTAAATCTTTTGTTTTTTCAAATATCCCAACCAAACTGGTGTTAAACTAAAAAGAACTAAAATAACAATTATTAAAATTACTTCTGGCTGGAACAAATCTTCCATTGTTCCTATTTTTTGTATTGTACTTCCTCCATATGCATATATGAAAGCCGATGGAATTACCCCGATAATAGTGCTGACTAAAAATTTATGAAAAGGCATTCTGGCAGAACCGGCTGCATAATTTATAAAAAAATAAGGCACAGCTAAAGCAAATCTTAAGCTAACTAAATATGAAATACCATACTCTTCAATATTTTTTTTGAGCTTTTCAGTACTTTTAATAAATTTTCTTTCAATAAAATCCCTAAAGAAATAACTGGCAATAAAATACCCAACAATTGACCCCAAAATCATCGCAATACAATTGAAAATAACTCCATTTACAAGACCAAACAAATAACCACCGATTAATTCAAGTGCCGTGGCAAAAGGAATTGGTGAATTTACAAAGAGTGATGAAATCAAGAAAAACAAAGCAACAGTAAGAATATAATTATTTTCTACAAACACGAATATTGCTTCCTCATGAAGCTGAAAATTGCTTATCGATAGAATATCCTTAAATAAAAAGGTAAATATTATAAACAAAATAAGAAGGGCTAATGCTGCAAAACGAAAAATTTTATTCAAAACAAGTATTTATTTAGTAGAATTTCTGAGTTTATTAACGGCCTCAGCTGGATCTTCATTTTTTAAAATATAAGAACCAGCAACTAACACATTCGCACCCGCTTCGATTGCAAGTGGAGCAGTTTCGTCATTTATCCCACCATCAATTTGTATATCAAGATCAGGAAAATGTTCACGAAGCCATTTAACTTTTTCCAAAACCTCAGGCATAAACTTTTGCCCGCCAAAACCCGGATTAACCGACATAATTAAAACTAAATCCACCATTGGTAACACCTTGGATATTGTATCAACAGAAGTATCAGGATTGATTGATACACCCGCACGACAACCAAGATCTTTTATTTTAATAATGTCCTCAGGTAAATGACGACTAGCCTCGGCATGAATAGTAATTAAGAAAGCTCCAGCCTTTGCAAAATCTTCGACGTATCTGTGTGGATTATTTATCATAAGATGACAATCAAGAGGAATGTCAGTTTTTATTTTACTGACGACCATCGCACCAATGGAAAGATTCGGAACAAAATTCCCATCCATCACATCTACATGAAACCAATCAGAAAACGGTTCCAATTCCTTCAAATGTTCATTCATTCGACCATAGTCTATTCCGAGAATTGATGGTGCTATTTTTATTTCCTTCATTTAAAAATTAAAAATTATTCATCCTTCGTAGTAAACACCAATTCTTTCTCGCGTAGTATCTTACGAAGGATATTAAAATAAATATTACTACGGAGAACGGGAAAATTAAAAATTACGTAACAACTAGTTGTTACGTTCAATATCCATAATCTGCTCAACCCTCCTCGCATGTCTCTCTTCATTGGAAAAATCAGTAGTTAAAAAAGTTTTAATAATATCAACAGGGTCATCCATCATTGGAGATCTGCCACCAACTGCAACAACGTTTGCATTATTATGCTGACGCGCACATCTGGCAGCATCCTTACTATAAGCAAGCCCACAACGAACACCGTTCACCTTATTCGCAGCAATGCAAATACCAACTCCATTACCACAAATTACCACTCCAAGCATATCAGGTGTTACAGCTACCTGTTGTCCGACCTGCTGAGCATAAATGGGATAATCGGCAGAGTCTTCGCTTTCCGTTCCAACATCAACAAATTCAAATTCATCTTCGAGAACCTGCTTAACACGTTCTTTCATAGCAAATCCTGCATGATCAGAACCGATTACAACTTTTTTCATATTTTTAAAAAATTATTTGTACAAAAACAGTTTATCAAAAAAACTATAAACTTTTAACTCTTAATTTATATCGTCATCACGCTCTTTAAGAAAAATAGCAGCATTAAGAACCTGCATCCCCCTTTTTTCCATACCGAGCATATTGCAAAGAGCACACACTCCAAATAAAGTAGATGGCTCTAAAGAATGGATAATACCATTTATGTTATTAGTTATTATTTTAATAATATCACCCCTTTGCTTTTTTAAATCAACAAAATTACTAAAATCAGTAAAAATAACATTTTCTTCGGAATAGATTTTTGCTTCAGCTTTTTTTAAAGATTTTAACTCAGTTATTAATAATGAAGTTAAATCTACTATTGCATATTCATAACCTAAATCTGAGGATTTTTTAAGATAGTATGCTGCATCATCATGTGAGCCAGATTGAGCTAAATATCTCGCAAAATCATAACATTCTTCTCCTGAGCCACTATTATCAATAGATTCCATATCATATTTCCTGTTACGCATATCCATTGGCTTTTCTGATAAACGAGTTACTGCAATTTGACTGCCCATTTTAGCTGCACGTAAAAAATATTGTTGAGAACTAACCTCGTCATTCTCCTTTCTGGCAATTATACCAAGTCCATAATACCCACCAGCATAACCAAATAAGGCAGCAATTTCGTAAAACATTTTTACCATAATCAAATCATCTTCTTGCATAAACCTTCCAGCAAGCATGCAAATATGTACAGGTGGAGTATTCTTTAAAGATTTTTTAAAAAAAACTTTCATATTATAGATGCCATCAGTTACTCTTAGTATTGAAGATAAATTATATATAATAGAAATTCTTTGCTCGATTGGCATTTGATAAGCATCTAAAAGCTTTGAATAAATATGTAAAGCTGATTCTAAATCGCCACTTGCATGATAAACTCTTGCTTTCTCATAATCAGACAATGTCTTCCAAATATCGCTTCTAACATTAGAAATTGTTTCCATCATTTTTTCAATCAACGGAAATGGTGCCAAAGAAGAAATACAATCTGCAATACTTTCCGTATTAGTCATCATAGCCAATGCCTCCTTTTGCTCATCTGAATCAAGAGTTGAAAGGAATTCATCAAATAATTCAAGCCCTGGAGAATAATCTTTTCTATTCATTTATATTAAATATTGTTTAAGAATATATTTTAATACATATTTTTATACATGTCAAACAAACCACACTTTTTTATGCCTAATGCACAAAGAATAAAGTTATTTTATTCTTTGTTAAATAACTTTATTCAAAACAAAATACACAAAATACATAGAACAACCAATCAACAATATCCAACCAATTATTTTGACAAGACGTTGTTTTTTCGGCGACTCAATAAAAGACTTAACATCAAAATTACGATTTACTGACCAGATCAGGCCAATAACAAAACCACAAATCAGTCCGACATACCAAATTCCTTCCAAAATAAATGAAATCGCAAAACCAAAAACTGACATTAAGATTGAAAAACCAATAGTGCGAAAAATCCCCTGCCATAAAATTCGACGTTTAAATTTATTCATTTCTTTCTTACGAAAATCTTCATCAACACCCGTTGTATCTCTCGAATCCTTAAATATTGTTGGATGATCCGGCTCATCTTCTAGCAAAATACTCTCAATTTTTCCACCACCAATAACTAAATCATAAGCTCGCCTTTCCTCAACGTCAGATAAAATCTGATATGCTTCAGCAACCTCATAAAACTTTTGCACCTCGGACTTATCTGCACTATCGGGATGATATTTCTTCGCCATAACAAAATAGGCTTTTTTTATCTCTTCTGGAGATGCTGTTTTATCGATGCCGAGGATTTTATATAAGTCTTTCATGGTTCTAACTTCGTTGTGGATTATGTTCGGGCTACCTCACGTGGATGAGCTTCGCGTAGTTCCTATTTTATTATAGTAGGTTTATTACCAGTAACAATATAATAGGACAACGCGAGTACTCGAGCTCATCAACGCGACGATAGGAGCTCATCCACAGATCTGTACTCAGACCGACATCCACGCGAAGCAAATTTATTTATTAAGTTCCTTAGCTCTCTCATGTGCCGCTTTCACAGCCTCCAAAACAATCTTTTTAAGCTTATTTTTATCAAAAACCTTAATCGCCGCCTCAGTTGTACCTTTTTTGGACGTGACTTGTTTTCGCAGTTCTTTTGGAGATTTGCCAGACATATTTACCATCAGACTTGAACCAATAAAAGTACCCATAGCAAGAGATGTTGCCTCTTCGTTTGATAAACCTAATTTATAGCCAGCTTCAAACAAGGCTTCCATAAAATAAAAAACGTAAGCAGGCCCTGAACCACTGACAGCAGTAACTACATCCAGCCTTCTTTCATCAGAAAAATAAATTTCATACCCAATAGTTCCCAATAATTTTTTTATAACACCTACATCATTTGTAGCTATTTTGGCATTTGTAGTCCAGCCAACAATCCCCATATTAATCTGGACAGGCATATTCGGCATCGCACGCACAATTTTTACTTTATCCAGAATTGATGAGATTTTTTTAATACTAATGCCAGCGGAAATAGATATGACAATTGTTTTTTTGGATAAATGAGGTTTTATATCCTCCAAAACTTTCAAAATATCCTGTGGTTTCACCGCCAAAACTACCACGTCGTATTTTTTGAGTTTAGAAAAATCCCCAACATCTGTCTTAACTTTTAAGAGATTGTGAGTTCTTCTTATGCCAGCATTTTTGTCATATACCAAAATATCAGCAGGCTTACAAACCTTCTTTCCTAGCCACGCGTTTACCATAGCTGACCCCATGTTTCCTCCACCGATTACAGCAATCTTCATGGGTAGTAGCGAGTTACACGTTTCGAATGAAACGCGGGCCGAATGGCCTAGTGCAATGAGAATGAATCGTGATGAATCTACGTAGCTTTAGCGGAGTAAATTCAAGCGATTCAAGTGATAACCCTATTGAATTAAAACTGTTCAATAAACCTCAAATCATTTTCGAAGAACAACCTCAAATGGTTTATGCGGTATTTAATCATAATCATCCTATCCAGCCCCATTCCAAATGCAAAACCTGTGTACTTTTCAGAATCATAACCAACATTTTCAAGAACTTTTGGATGAACCATTCCAGCCCCTCCAATTTCAAGCCAACCGGTCTGCTTGCATAAACGGCAAGGAACATTTTCGACTTTACCCTCACCATGACAAATAGGACATGTGCAGTCGACTTCTAGTCCAGGTTCAACAAATGGAAAATAACTGATTCTAAAACGTGTTTTGATACTTGGATCTTCAAAAACCTGTTGCATAAAATGAGTTAAAACAGCTTTAAGATTAGCCATGGAAATATTTTCACCTATCATCAAGCCCTCACACTGATGAAACATTGGGCTATGGGTTGCATCATTATCTTTTCTAAAAGTTTTTCCCAAAGAAATAATTCGAACAGGCGGTTCATGAGCTTCCATATGCCTAATTTGAACTGGAGATGTTTGAGTACGCAAAACAGTTTCTTTCAGATTCTTAATCCAAAATGTATCCTGCATATCACGCGCCGGGTGATCAGGCGGAATATTAAGCTGATTAAAATTATAATGTTCCGATTCAATATCCGGACCTTCCGCAACATCAAACCCCATTTTAGAAAACAACACTTCAAGGTCATCGATGAACTTGGAAATCAAATGACGATGCCCAACAGTAGGTTTAATACCAGGTACAGTGACATCAAGCCACTCGGTATCAACTATTTGACCTAACTCCTCAGCCTCAATTTGCGCATAACGTTTTTGGATTGCAACTTCCAATTCAGTTTTCACCTCATTGGCCAACTTACCGATTGTTCTTTTCATATCATCAGTTAAATCTTTCAGGCTTCTCATAATATCGTTAAACTTCCCTTTCCTTCCTAAAAAATCAACTTCCAAATTACGAATAACATCATCTGTTTTTGCAGATTTAAGAGCATCGATTAGCTGTGATTTTAATTTTTCGATTTTAGATTTCATGTTTGACGCAGTTATCAGAGTCATTGTAACAAAGCCAAAAAAAGCAAGCAATTAGAAATAGAATAAATAGCTGACAATATAAAATTGAAGAATTAATTAATTCTTAATCATACATCCAAAAACTTGCGCATAGCTATTCTATAATTTTGCAATGAGACATCAAATCTCCCAGCTCTTTGTTGAATTTTTGAACGCAATTCAACAGACTTGCGGCTACATTCTAAAATACCTTCAACTGATTCTTCAAATTCAGCCCTATTTTCTGTGGGCAAAACTCTTGTTAGCAATAGATGTTCTTCACAACTAAGTGACCTAAGAAAATCTTCGACATCAGTGGTTATTTCATTTTGTGAGTTCATGGTTACATATTTTAACGCACCAAAAATAATGTGTCAAAAACAAAATGTGACTTGTGTATAATTTGTGATAAGATATTCCTCCTTATGTGCTCATTTACACCAAAGGCAACTTTGATAGGCATTGATTTGTATTTGTTTGAACAATATCCCAATTATGGAGATTCCGTTCTCAGGTACAATTGTCCTGCCTATCAAAAAACAACAAGGAGGAGGGAAAATGGAAATTACATCCGGAGCAATACTAATAGGAGGTCCGTTCGCCCTATTCTTTTTAGCGATAGGTCTTCACCGCCTTCTGGAATACGTAGATGAGAAAAGGGGAAAGAAAGGAGAAAGAAATGACCAATAACCCAAAACCGAGATTGAACAAAGTACTAGGGCATGTACCGCTCGTGATGCTAATAACACACGTAGGTCTGCTGGCAGTAGCCATTTGGAAATTCTGGCCTCCGCTCTTCAACTAAAAGGAGAAAAAAATGAATAATCCCCGACCCGAAGACAGCCAATTGTCGTCCTTTTTATGGATGACATTTGGGATAGGTATTACCTTCGTTGGGCTTGCAATACTAGCTCACGACACAGCGAAAGAGAAACTGAAAGATGTCATAGGGGCAATCAACTTCGATATCTACAGCTAGAAAGGAGGCCTCATGACTGACAACAGCGAAAAAGCTGACAACTGCACATTCCTGTGCATGCTTGTTCTTATTATCATCTTCGCGGTAGCTGCTGGAACACTCATAGCAACGGGATATGAATTCTAAGGAGGTAAAATGTCAGCACCAAAACTGACAATGATCTTAGGAGGAAAAGATACACAAGCTGAAAATAAAGAAGAAAGAAGAACAATGAAACTAAAAATAAAAAAGGAAGGTGAAATAACCCCCTCTGACACACATGTACAAAGACCAATTTTGATCGGCGTACTTATTTTGGGAACGATGATAACAGTTATGATTATCATATCACTCAAAACACTCGGCATATGACAAGGCAGGGCAAAACATAAGACGGTTATGAACTATACATTCATTGCCGTCTTTGCCATATATAATTAATTTGAAGATTGAAGATTAATCTAAATCTTATAACCTACAACTTAAAACCGCACCATTAATAAGAAGTGCCTAGTCCCGCTAAGTGGGACAAATTACAAATTACGAAATGCTAAATGATAAATGTTAAATATTACTTCACCCTCTCAATCTTCGCACCAATTGAATTAAGCTTTTTATCCAACTCTTCGTAACCACGATCGATGTAATAGATATTACTGATTTCGGTTTGCCCCTCTGCCGCCAAAGCAGCAAGTAATACACCTGCACCGGCACGAATATCACAACTGGCGATATTTGCACCCATCAATTCGGTTGGGCCGGTTACTTCAGCCTGATATGGATTTAGTATTTTTGGCTTAAGGCCCATTTTTTCCAACTCATAAAGATAATTCAAACGACCATCAAACAATGTTTCAAATATAAAACTCGTACCCTCTGCCTGTGTTAAAAGAGCGGTAAATGGTGCCTGTAAATCTGTTGGAAAACTTGGGAATACAGCTGTTTGTAGCCTAATTGCTTTTAAATGTTTAGATGGCAAAACCCGAACCATATCTTCACCTAGCTCAAAAATAACACCGACCTCTCTAAGTTTCTGCCAGAAGATATCAAGGTGATTAGGGTTAATATCCAAAATATCGACTGTGCCTCCTGTAATTGCGGTAGCTATCACCAAAGTACCTGCTTCGAGGTAATCAGATGTAATTCTATACTCAGTTCCATGCAACTTTTTAACACCTTTTATTTTTAGTTTATGAGTACCAATTCCATCAATTTTCGCCCCCATTGAATTCAAAAAATTACACAAATCCTGTACATGCGGTTCAGATGCGGCAAGACGGATAACCGACTCTCCTTCCGCCAAAACTGCGGTCATAATTGCATTTTCTGTGGCAGTTACACTTGCCTCGGACATTGTAAATTTGGAACCAATTAATTTATCAGTCCTCAAGTGAATAATATCGTGATCTTCTACAACTTCAGCACCAAGTTCTTTTAAAGCAAACAAATGAGCATCTATTGGACGCTTTCCAATAACACAACCACCGGGGAAAGCGAGCCTGACTTCTTTGTTTCTGGCAAGTAAAGGCCCTAAAAATAGGATTGAAGCACGCAATTTACTTACTAGTTCGTGTTCAATTTCTAAATTCGCTACTGCCTGCGCATTAATTACCATTTTTTTACCGTCAAACTCTGTTTTTACACCAAGAAAATGCAGAATATGCTCAATTGTAGCGATATCAGCGATATCAGGAACATTTGTAAGCGTTACGGTTTCATCTGTAAGTAAAGATGCTGCGATTATAGGTAAGGCAGCGTTTTTTGAACCACTTACGCGAACCTGCCCTTCCAGTTTTTGGCCTCCTGTAACTAAGAAACGATGTGAATGCATATTTTTATTACAAAATTACAAGATTAGTTATTACAAGATTATTGGGATATATTATTGCTATTTACGCAAGTATATGCTATAATATGACAATGATTACAAATAATTTTGTAATCTTGTAATAACTAATCTTGTAATGCAAAGCATATTGTATATCGCATCACTTGTAGTTGCAACCTTCATCTGGGGATATATCTTTTACAAAAAAGATTACCATCCACAGCCACTTAAAGTAATCGCACAAATCTTTGGAATCGGACTTTTTTCAATGGTACCGGTTTTTGCATACCAGTACATATATCAGAATTATTTACCAATGATATCAGAATATCAGATATTCCAACCTCTTTTAAGCTCATCAATTCTCAGTGGTATTTTCTTCTTTTTGATTAATTTAATACTACTTTCAACATTACTATTTCTTATCACTGGAGTACTTACTGGACTTTTTACATTATTCAAACACGAAACCATTAAAAATATTAAAAATGGATTAAGAGATTGTGAATTTGGCTTTATAACAGTTAGTATTTTAATTGGTTTTTTGATTTATTTTGAAACTTTCTTTCAAAACATTTTAAACATTCCGATAGTAAGCACAATACTGGGGACAATTCTTTTTCTATCAATTATTGAAGAATATGTTAAGCATTTAATAGTTCGATTTGTAGACGACAAAAAGCTCAAAGATATCGACGATGCGATTACACTTAGTATTATTGTTGGTCTTGCTTTTGCGTTAATGGAGACACTGATTTACAGTTTCGCCAGCGGAGACATGAGCCTAATTTTCTACCGCTCACTTCTTACGATTCCAATTCACGTTATTGCATCCGGAATATTTGGTTACTATTACGGGCTTGCTCATTTCGCAAAACCACTCACAAAAGCAACTGTCGGAGAAAAAACTTATCGATTCAACATAAAATGGCTTCATAAAATTTTGACATTTAAAAGATCTACCGTTTACGAGGAAGAAAAAATTATTGAAGGAATGGGCCTTGCAGTATTATTTCACACAACATGCAACGTTCTATTTGAACTAAATCTGGCATTCGTAGTAATTCCTATACTTGTAGTTGGACTTATCGTGCTTTCTTACTTATACAAAGACAGCCATGTGCTTTATCGATTATTGCATGCACATAAGAAGCTAAAGGTTTAGGATTTTGTGATAGATTGTAGGAGATACTTCCAATATTCCATACAATGACTCACCACCAATCCATCAAATCCGTACAGGCCTATTATAAACCCACCACCAATTCATCAAATCTGCATAGACCTCCCTTATCAAGGAGGTTTTTGGTTATGCGGTTGCTTTGTAGCTGAGATAGGGAGAAGTGTTTTTATTTAAAGTTGCGTATTTTAAAAACCTAAAATCTCTAACGTATAAACCCTATAATCATTCCCCCTGATAAGGGGGTGATGGATGAATTATGGTGTAGGGGGTTTTACAATAGGCTTTGAGTGATGCGGACTGATCGAAGTAGTGAGTAAATGTTTGGATTGTAGTATAGCTAACCACTAAAAAACTCCAGCCAATCACAAAATAATAAATACTAAATCCTGAATGGGATTCACAAATCCGAAATCTGAAATCAGAATTATTATATCTTCTCCCATACCTCTCCCTGCCTACACAAAAGCTCTGGAGCATCATTTGGATTCATCATAATAACCTTAACAAATCTTTCCATTCTTACGTGATTCTGTGAACCTTTTACAAGTATTAAATCTTTAGATTTCAATTGATCTTTCAAAAAATATCCAGCTTCCTCTGAATCAAGAAAGGTAAATATTTTATCTTCGGACATATTTGCATCAAGCGCCCCCTGTTTAATTGTTACGGCTTCTGGGCCAACTGCAATTAGTAAATCGGAGATTTTTGCAGCATCTTTACCAAGTTCGATGTGAGCTTCTTTACTGATTTCACCAAGCTCATTCATAGTACCCAAAGCTGCGATTTTTCTATCTGCATTTAATTCGTCAAAGAGTTCGAGAGCCTTTTTCATAGTTACTGGTGAAGCATTGTAAGAACCGTCAATAATCATACTTTTATTGATACCGTGTATTGGATTCATGCGACCAGCAGGCAAAGAAAATTTAGATAATACATCGACACACTCTTTCAATTTCATCCCCATTACAAGTGCAACTGCGATAGCAGGAAGGAAAACATACACCTGGAACCTTCCAAGAACAGGAATCACAAATTCCTCAGATTCATTTTTATAAGTAACAGTAAATTTAATATTTTTACTAGTCATTCTAACCCCATGTGCACGAACCATAGCAGGTGACTCAACACCAAAAGTAATCTTCTGTGCATAAGTGTTCATTTGGCGGATTAGTGGGTCGTCATAATTCAAAACCGCGATACCATCTCTCGGCAATCTTTTAACAAGATTTTCTTTTTCCCTCGCTATATCATTGATATCGCTAAACTGGCCTTCATTTAGATGAACAGGGGCGATATTTGTAATAACTCCGATTTTCGGTTTTGCGATTTTAACCAGTTTTTTAATATCACCTCTGTGATCCGCGCCCATTTCCAAAACCATTTTTTGATATATGGTTTTTTTGCTAAAAAGAACTCGGTTAAGAATTGAAAACCATGCCTTAAAAGATGAAAAACCTGATTCTTCTTCCTGTAATACAGCCAAGCTTAAACCAAGATTAGTATTAAAACTTTTCTTACTGGAATAAATATTGAAATGCTTTTTTAGTATCTGATAAATAGCTTCCTTTGTACTTGTTTTACCAATACTACCGGTTATACCAATAACCTGAGTACGATACTTTCGCAAATACTGCTTAGCTTTAACCGACAGGATTTGACCGATGATGAATTTAAATATTGTCTTCATAGGCTGAGATATTTTAATGAAAAAAGCTTATTGAAGCAAGGTTGATAAAAAAATGGCCCCGCTAAGCGGGGCCAAAACTATGTAAACCACAACCCATTACAGGCGTGATTAATATAGGAGGCCGGAAACAAGTAGTGCGATAATGGGGGGAATTATCTACAACCTCTTGCTTCCGACCAAAAAAACGAGTGATTGACACCATTCGCGCTACCACCTTGGAGGGGAAGGGAGCTACAAACGGTTAAGGGAATGAAGTCTTAAGGAGAGTCAGCCAAAAAACAATCATTCTCTAGAGAAGCAAGCTTCTCCAGCCTCGGCTTTAGGCCAATGTCAACCACTCTATGGTGACGACTGCGCTGATGCTTTGCTCAAATGGCTAATTCAAACATCAAAGCTAGCGAGTCGGAACCACTCGTAAAAGAGCAAATAGTGCAATAACACTACCCTGACCACACAAAAAAATTGGGGGCAGGAGGGTTATCTTACCAAAATTATTATATATGTCAAATATTTCTGAATTCTGATTTCGGATTTCAGATTCAATTTAATAATCGAGATTTATTATTTTAGATTTTTTGAATTTCAACAAAAATATTAAATATAAAATCAAAAATGGGGTTCAGAAATCCGAAATCTGAATTCAGAAATACTCAACCCCTCATCACCAAAAACACAATATAAGCGATGTAGCACACAACAAAAACTCCCCCCTCCCACTTTTCAATATGCTTCTTGCCACCTGTAAACGAAAAGATAAATAATAGAATAGTAGCAAAAATAAATACTAAAATATCTGCATCAATCATCGGAGAAAATGGAATTGGTCTTATAATTGCACTTAAACCAAGCACCCAGAAAATATTAAAAATATTTGATCCTACAACATTGCCAACTGCAATATCTGTATTCCCTTTATATGCAGCAACCGCAGAAGTGGCAAGTTCGGGAAGAGATGTTCCAATCGCAACAACGGTTAATCCAATTAACGCTTCGCTTAAACCAAATTTAGAGGCAATAACAATAGCACCATCCACAACCCACTGCCCACCAATAGCAAGGCCGGCAACACCGACAATTGTCATTAATAATGCGACAGGTATAGATCTTTTTTTATAATCATGATTATTGTTTTTTTCAGCCTTTGCCAAACCAATCGTGTAATAAATAAAAATTATAAAAAATAACATCAGAATTATTCCATCAATACGAGTCAAAATTGATGCAGAGGCATTATCGATTAATATATCGTTCGCCATTACAAAAAGAACAACCGCAGCTAAAAGATTAAGAGGTATTTCCTTCCACGTTGTGTTTCTTTTAACTCTGAGCGGACGGATTAAGGCGGCAATTCCAAGAATTAAAAAGATATTAGCGATATTACTTCCCAAAATATTACCGATTCCAATATCACTTGCACCCCTAAAACTAGCGACAATATTGACTAAAAGTTCCGGAGCCGAAGT